>DBOT01000111.1 GCA_002299975.1 Lactobacillaceae bacterium UBA639 | reverse complement strand
CCGGATAATGAGCGTCTGACCAGGGCACTGAAGAAGTTTATGAATTTAAAGCAGGTCAGAATTCCTTATGCGGTGCTGAAAAAACTTCCTGATGTGCTGCGATACAGCAATTATCAGGTGAAATGTGTCCTTCGAACCACACCAAATGATATGTTTGTGTATGATGTATTCGGAAAAGATGAAAATCTCGTGGTGGGAGGACTTGCAGTGGATATCGGTACGACCACTGTTTCAGCCGTACTGATCAATATGGAAAATGGAGAAATTCTTGCAAAGGCATCTTCCGGCAACGGGCAGATTCGCTTTGGCGCGGATGTGATCAACCGGATCATTGAGCAGCAGTTCCCAGAGATTGTTAACGCCAAGTTTACCGCCGATGTAGAAGGCGAGCTTGACCAGGTCGAGGAAGGTAAGCAAAACTGGATTAAGGTAGTCGACAGCTTCTATCAGCCGTTCTCCAAGGAAGTTAAGGATGCCGAGGAAAAGGTTGATAAGATCCAGATGCGTGATGAGCTAGCGGGGATGGACTGTGAAATCTGTGGCGCGCCGATGGTGGTTAAGATGGGCCGCTATGGTAAGTTCTATGCCTGCTCACGTTTTCCAAAGTGTCGGAATACCAAGGCAATTGTCAAGGACACCGGTGTTACCTGTCCAAAGTGTCACCAGGGGACCGTTGTCGAACGGAAGTCAAAGAAGAACCGGGTCTTTTATGGTTGTTCTCGCTATCCGGACTGTGACTTTGTCTCTTGGGATAAGCCAATCGGTCGGCAATGCCCAAAGGATGGCCATTACCTGGTTGAAAAGAAGGTTAAGGGTGGCAAACAGGTTGTTTGTCCAAATGGTGATTACCAGGAAGCTGTTCAAAAGTAAAAACAGTAAAATAGAAACGATAATTTTTACTAAATTTACTTAGTAAAAATCGTTGAAAGGGGTTTCCTAACCTGCTATGGTGTGGTTAGGAACTTTTTTATAGGTATGATGATAATCGTTTAACAATTGGAGGAACGGATAATGATTACACTAACGAATAATCAATTGACGGTACAGGTGAACGAATTAGGGGCTCAGCTGCACAGCATCAAGCGTCACGGTGATTCTCGCGAGTATCTCTGGCAGGGTGATTCAAATAGCTGGGGACGGCAGGCACCGATCCTCTTCCCCTTTGTTGGCCGTTTGAAGGATGACCAGTACGTCTTTGATGGTCATACTTACCACCAGACGCAGCATGGCTTTGCCCGTGATCGGCGCTTCACGGTGGTCAGCCAAGATGCTGATCAGGTAACGTTTGAACAGCACGATGATGAACAAACGAGAAAGGCGTTCCCGTTTGCCTTCAGCCTGTTAGTAACGATGAAATTGGTTGCTGACCAGCTCCAGGTTAGTTATACGGTCAAGAACCCATCAGCTGAGCACTCATTAATCTACGCAATCGGGGCCCACCCTGGTTTTAACATGCCCTTGGGGACCGGTAATGTTCAGTTGAGCGTTCAACCCGCCGAGACTTACTCCCGGGTTATCCTGCAGGGAGCGTACAATGATTCCAACCATCCGCAAATGATTGACATGCATCAACCGATGGCGCTTAACCACCAAACCTTTAAGAAGGATGCCGTAATCTTCAAGACCGCGGGGAGCAATTTTGCCGCCACGCTGACTGATCCGGCCAGTCAGCATGGGGTAACGGTGGCGACCCAGGGCACCCAATATGTTGGTGTCTGGTCAGCATACCCAGCTGAGGCGGACTTTGTCTGTGTTGAGCCGTGGTGGGGGATTGCCGATAACGTGAACGCAGATGGTCAGCTGCTCCATAAGCAAGACATGCATCGGCTGGCCCCTGAGCAGAGCGCCCAATATTACTTCAGCATTCGGCCATTTTAGGTACGTCATAGTTTAAGTATTAAAAAAGAACCGTTCGAAATCTCATAGCAGAATTCCGAACGGTTCTTTTGTTGCTCTATATTAAATTACTATTTATTCTGGTGACGTTGGCGTAGGTAATGGCCCAGACCAAAACTGACCATTGATTCCTTTCCGGCCAAAATTCGTTTGATATTACTCCTGTGCCGGTTGAGGACCACGAGAGTCAGAATCCCGGCGACCAGGCTTAGAATCCAGTCATGCTCGCACAGGGCGATGATAAAGATGGCCGAGATGCCGATGATGCTGGCGACACTGGCCATACTCGTTAGTAGGAGGGTGCCGATAAAGATCAGGCAGGCAACCCCAAACAGTGGTGGATTGTAGGCCAACAGGATCCCGGCACTGGTAGCGACGGCCTTACCACCATGGAAGTGGTCAAAAATCGAAACGGTGTGGCCCAGGGAGGCGAAGATCCCGATTAAGAGGGGATTGACACTGGCGCTGACTCCCCAGAAGTAGGGCTGACTGGCCGCCAACGTCCCCTTTAAGATATCCATAACCAGGACCACGACCCCGGCCTTGGGTCCCAGGGTCCGAAAGGTATTAGTTGTACCGATGTTACCGCTGCCCAGCTGCCGGATATCCTTGTGGTAGAAGAACTTACCGATCCAAAGCCCTGAGGGAATGGATCCCAGCAGGTAGGCCACGATAATCATGACGATTATTTTGAATGTCATTTAATTTTTACTCCTCAGTATCATTGCATTATTGCTCATCAAGGATAGCATGAAACCCGGGATTGTGCCACTCGGATTTGTGGTGATTATAATTCTGATTTGCGAAACAGCCCGGTTTTGAGTATTATTCATATGTATCTGCTCTGTCGATTTACCGGCAAAAATGATTTGCGTTCGGTGAATGGCAATGCTAGAATATTTTATCGAACATATGTTTAATACGCTACTAATTGTGTTATGGGAGGTCATTTTGTGACCACAAAGAAAGTAAAATATGATGATTCTTCAATTCAGGTCTTGAAGGGCCTAGAGGCAGTGCGGAAGCGGCCCGGGATGTACATCGGATCGACCGATGCCCGCGGGCTGCACCACCTGGTCTACGAAATTGTCGACAATGCCGTCGACGAAGCCCTGTCAGGATACGGGGATGAGATCAGCGTGACGATTGAACCTGATAACGCCATCACGGTCCAAGACCACGGCCGGGGGATGCCGGTTGG
>DBOT01000020.1:3852-8085 GCA_002299975.1 Lactobacillaceae bacterium UBA639 | reverse complement strand
ACCAAGAAGAAGTATCCACAATGTGCCCTGTGCATGGAGAATGAAGGTTACAAGGGTCGGCTTGGCCAAGCCGCACGGAGCAATCACCGGATTATTCGGATGATGATCGGTGGCCACAAGTGGGGCTTCCAGTACTCACCATACGCTTACTTCAACGAACACTGCATTTTCCTCGACAGTAAGCACGAACCGATGAAGATCAACCGGCAGACACTGATCAACCTGGTTGAAATCGAAAAGCAGCTACCGGCTTACTTCGTCGGTAGTAATGCTGACCTGCCAATCGTCGGCGGTTCAATGCTGGCCCACGAACACTACCAGGGTGGTCGGCACAGCTTCCCAATGATGAAGGCGGCTATCAAGAAGCCACTGGAATTCAAGGACTATCCTGACGTTGAGGCCGGAATTGTCAACTGGCCAATGAGCGATATTCGTCTGACCAGTGCGGACACGACCCAGCTGATCGACCTCGGAACCCACATCATTGATGTTTGGGACCACTACAGTGATGAAAGCCTTGATATCAAGGCCTTTGATGGTGACACCCGCCACCACACCGTTACCCCAATCATGCACCGGGACGGTGAAAAGTTCGTTCTTGACCTGGTATTGCGGGACAACAACACTAGTGACAAGTACCCACTGGGTATCTTCCACCCACATGAAAAGCTGTGGCACATCAAGAAGGAAAACATCGGTCTGATCGAAGTTATGGGACGGGCAATTCTGCCGGCCCGGTTGAAGAGTGAACTGGCCGAGGTCAAGAAGTTCTGGCTTGGTCAGGACAACCAGATCGCTGACAGTCACCTGCCATGGGCTAAGGAAATTCAAGCCAAGATGGCCATTACCCCAGATAATGTTGACGAGGTAATGGAACAGGAACTGGCAAACGTCTTCGCTAACGTCCTCGAAAACGCCGGGGTCTTCAAGGACGATGATGCTGGTCAAGCTGGTTGGTCCAGATTCATTGAAAAATTATAGTAAAAGCTGGTAAAATAATTTCTGTTAATTTTTTACGAAAGGGGCGAATGTTAAGAATGGCAGTAACACTGCGCGACATTGCAAACAAGGCGGGGGTCTCGATTGCTACCGTTTCGCGAATTCTTAATAACGATGCGACCCTTTCCGTGAACGAAAAGACGCGGCAACGGGTACTGGATACGGCGGAGCGCTTCAACTACACCAAGCATAAGCGTTCCCAGAGTAACCGTACTCAGAAGATCGCGGTTGTTCAATGGTATTCGCTGACTCAGGAACTGGATGACCTCTACTACATGGCAATTCGCATGGAAATTGAACGCTCTGCCCAGCAGCGGGGCCTGCAGACCGTGCCAATTTACCAGAACAATATGGAGGATATTCCTCAAGACGTCACGGGGATCATTGCCATCGGGAAATTCAGTGACAGCCAAGTCGAAAAGTTCCGCCTGGTAACACCGAACATCGTCTTCGTTGACTACGACAGCCTGGCAGCGGGCTATGACTGCCTGGTGCCAGACTTTGAGAACGCGGTTCGGTCAGTAATCAGCGAGTTCTGTAATGAAGGAATCAACGACATTGGTATGTTGGCGGGAACCGAGACAACGACGGATAACGAAACTGTACCAGATTTGCGGCGTTTCTATTTTGAGAGTGACCTGCGTCATCGTGGCCTTTATCACCCTGAATTCATCTTTGCCGGTAACTACACCTCGATGTCCGGCTATCAGGTGATGAAGAAGGCCATTGCTGACCTGGGCGACCGGCTGCCACACGGGATCTTCATTGCTAACGATCCGATGGCGGTGGGGGCCCTCAAGGCGGTTCAGGAGGCCAAGATTAGTATTCCAAGCCGTTTAGCAATGATCAGCTTCAATGACACCGCTCTGGTTAAGTACGTCTATCCAAGCATGTCCGCGGTTCACGTTGCAACCGATGAGATGGCCCATTCGGCGGTCGACATGATGATCAAACGACTACAAAATCCTGATAACGATCCATGCAAGACCGTCGTCGGTACCCACCTGATCAAGCGGCAGACCACGCGTTAATAATTGACAGAATTAAAAAAGCCACCTGCATTTTGTGCAGGTGGCTTTTTGCGTTTGGTTAAGCTTTCTTTTTGATCCGGGTTAGGTACCAGCGGTAGGCCAGGTAGCAGCCAACTACGGCCATGATGACGATAGCGACAGTGGTGTATTCATCGAAGATCTGGACGATGTTTTTCCAGGACTCGCCGACCCAGGCCCCCAGTCCCACCAGGATGGTGTTCCAGAGGGCACTTCCGATGGTGGTCAGTAGGCAGAACTTGCCCAGCGGGGTTTTAGCAATCCCCGCCGGAATTGAGATCAGGCTCCGGACGACCGGAATGCAGCGCCCGTAGAGAATCCCACTGGTGCCGTGACGATTGAACCACCGGACGGCCCGGTAGGCGTCATCTTTTTGAAAACCTAGCAGGCGGAAGAGCCGCCGCTGGAGGAGAGTCCCCAGCCGGTTGACCGTCAATTGACGGCCAAGTGCGTAAAGGATTAGAGCACCGATCAGTGAGCCGATGGTGGCGCTGATGATGGTACCGACAATCGTCAGAGAGGTCTTCGTTGCCATGAAGCCACTCATCGTCAGAATGATTTCTGAGGGGAGGGGCGGGAAGACATTTTCCAGCGCAATCAGTAGGGCAATCGCAAAGTAGCCGAACTGGTCAATTAAAGAGGTGATCCAAGCGTCCATCGTGATTATATTCTCCTGTCACGGTTAGTTTTGGTAGACGCGGTGTCCACCGATCCATGTCTCACTTACTTTAACATTTTGTAAGTCATCAGGCGAGACCGTGAAGATATCTTTATTCAAAATTACGAAATCGGCATCCTTTCCGGCTGTCAGGGTTCCATTATTGGTGAAGCCACCGATTTTGGCAGCATCACGGGTGTAGCCCAATACCGCCTGGGGAACCGTAATGGCCTCGTCAGCGTTCACTACGTCGCCGTTAGCGGCCTTCCGGGTAACGGCAGCATAGATACTATAGAAAGGACTATCTGGCTCTGCCCATGGCGTACATGGCGCGTCAGAGCTCAGTCCAAGGAGGGCCGTGGAGTCGCGCATGGTCTTAACCCGGTAGGCTGTCTTGAACTGGGCTGGAGACAGGTAGGTGCGGTAGGATTCGTCCTCAGCGAAGTAGAAGATCGGCTGGGTGACTAGGGCGTAGTTCATTGGACTATCATCAATCTCCTTGAACATTTCGTCCGTCATCAGTGAGGCATGTTCGATCCGGACTGATGGCATGCCCTCGAGCCATGGTTGGAGGTCTTTGGTGACATCGATGACCCGTTGGATGGCGGCGTTCCCCATTGCGTGGATAGCAATCTGGAGCTTGTTCTTCCGGGCGAATTCAACCTCTTGTTTGAGTTTAGCGACGCTGGTCAGACTAACCCCCATCTTGCCGGACGGGTAGGGTTCCTTGTTAAAGGCGGTCTCACCAGAGATACTCCCGTCCATGAAAACTTTGATTCCGGCTACCCGGAGCTGCTGGTCACCACTAGGGAGGAGCGGCTTGTCAGGGTCGAGTTCATCAAAGACGTAGTAGATGGAGGCCTTGGGAGCAAAGCCCTGCTGAACAGCGTCCTGGTACAGCTTGAGGGTCGTATAAGGCTTCATCCGGCCCATCATTTCCCCGATCGCCACGAGACCATTTTGCAGGTAGTGGGCCGAACTGTTAACCATGTTAGTCAGATCGGTCTGGTAGCTCTGAGCCGACTTGGCGCGGATCAGGAGCTGAGTAGCGGCGACTTCCCGCATGAAGCCGGTTGGCCGTCCATCGGCGAAACGTTCGATCTTACCACCGACCGGGTCCGGGGTATTCTCGTCGATCCCGGCTAGCTCTAAGGCCTTGGAGTTACCGACAGAGGAGTGACAATCAGAACGGTAGATGAAGATCGGCTGGTCGGTAGAGACGGCGTCAAGGTCGTCCCGGTTTGGGCTACGGTGTTCAGCCAGCTTGGTTTCATCGAAGCCCCAGCCCTCGATCCAGGTGTCAGGTCCCTGGCCGTAGCTTGGTGACTGCCGGAGGGCTTCCTGCATTTCCTTGATACTATTGACGTTGGGCGGTGTGCAGGCAGTACCGTGGAGGGCATCGGCGATATACTTTGGGTGAGTGTGACAGTCAATCAGTCCCGGGAGGACGGTCTGCCCAGCCAGATCCACTACATCACCCGCTGGCGTCAGGTCATCACCAATTTGCTTGACCTTACCGTCCTCAAT
>DBOT01000020.1:0-3768 GCA_002299975.1 Lactobacillaceae bacterium UBA639 | reverse complement strand
GTTGGCATGGTAAAACCCCATTTCTTAAATAATCTCTCAATATTATCCTACCTGACTTTTAAGCGTTGTAAACCGCTTTCACCTGTTTAAATTAAAAAGTGAATGGGGCGGATTTACCCAGGAGTACTGTTCGGCTTTTGGCGTTAAATTCTTAAATTTTCGCGAAATTTTCTTAAAAATATGCTAAAGTAGAACAAGACTTATCTGAGAGGTTTGATGAAAAAGTGAAACACTATCGCTTTAGTCGGCTCAGCATGGGCTGGCAAATTATGATTGGGCTGATACTAGGGATCATCTGTGGGGTGATCTTCTACCATAATAAAGGGGCCATCGTCGTGATGCAGAGCCTCGGGACCATCTTTATTCGCCTGATCCAAATGATCGTGATGCCGATCGTGGTTTCCTGCTTAACGGTGGGGATTGCCAACATCGGTGATATTAAAAAGCTGGGCCGAATCGGTGGGAAGACCCTGATCTACTTTGAGGTCTTGACCACGATTGCCCTGATCCTCGGGATTACCATGGCTAACATTACCCACCCGGGGACATTTATCAATATTCATGACCTGCACGGGACGGATATTTCTAAATACATGGCTACTGCCAAGACGGCCGAACACAACAGTGGCTTCTGGCCACTTGTCCTGTCGATCATTCCGACGAACATCTTCAAGTCAATGGCTGATGGTGACATGATGCCGGTGATCCTCTTCTCCGTTCTCTTCGGTCTGGGGATTGCGTCCGTTGGTGAAAAGGCCAAGATCCTGATTGATGTTTTGAACGGGGTGGCCGAGGTAATGTTCAAGGTCACTAACTGGGTCATGAAGGTTGCGCCGATTGGGGTCTTTGGCCTGATCGGGATGACAATCGCCGAAATGGGGCTCGGGGCACTGCTGCCATTGGGCTACTTCATCCTAATCGCTTACGTGACGATGCTGATTTTCATCATCGTTATCCTCGGGATCACGGCCCATATCTTCCACTTGCGTTACTGGAAGACAATGCACGTCATCCTGGATGAGATCGTCCTGGCCTTCACCACGGCTAGTTCTGAGGTTACCCTGCCACGGCTGATGCGGAAGACCCACCAGATGGGGGTTAACAAGGGGATTGTTTCCTTTGTTATTCCAACCGGTTACACCTTCAACCTGGATGGTTCAGCGATCTATCAATCGTTGGCTGCTATCTTCCTGGCGCAGGCATACGGCTTACACCTGTCTCTGGCCCACCAGATCACGTTACTGGTTGTCCTGATGATCACCAGTAAGGGAATGGCTGGGGTCCCTGGGGCTTCCTTCGTGGTTCTACTGGCCAGCGTCTCCACGATTGGGGTGCCAATGGCCGGGTTGACCTTCATCGCCGGGATTGACCGTTTTGTCGACATGGGCCGGACCGCTGTTAACGTAGTCGGGAACTCAATTGCGACCCTGGTCATCGGTGAATCCGAGGGTGAGCTTGATCGTAAGCAGTACAACGAGTACCTCGATAACTATGGAAAACAGAAGTAAATAGATAGTTAGGGCGAACGGATTCGTTCTCCTCCATAAACACTAAAGGCGCTCCTGGTGATGAACCCAGGGGCGCCTTTGTAATTATCTGTTTTTATTTATCGTCATCATCCTGCGGGGCCGCAAGCTTTACTCCCCGGTGGTTAACGCTGGTGCTGAAGACGATCTGCGTGCTAGTCTTGCCGAAGCGTTGCTGAATGGTGTTGATGAAGTCATCAAGGTTGGTCGTCGATGGGAAGACCACCTCCATGATTTCGGAGTAGTCACCGGTGACACAGTTACATTCGATGACGTTAGGGATACTTTGAATGTAGGGGTAGAACTCCTGCTTTTGGCGAGGTTCCAGCTGAACTTGGATGAAGGCTTTAACATGGAAACCAATCTTCTCCATGTTGATGCTGGAGTGATAGCCGGTGATAATGCCGGCCTTTTCCAGCTTTGTGATCCGGGCCGCGATCGCCGGTGAGGAAATGAAACATTCCTTAGAAAGTTCCTTTAGCGAGGCTCGTGCGTTGGCCTGCAATAGGTTGACAATTTTCCGATCGATTTTATCCATAATAGCCTCGCTCCCTAAAATTATAAAAAATTCATTTTTTAATCATTACTTAATATACTTTCAAATTGTAGGTGATTTTAGCGCAAAAGTCAATTTTCCAGGTGAAAAGATTGGCAATAGGACAGGGGATCGGTGGGTAAATAAAAAATTAGCAGAAGATGAAAGCAATGTTACGTCGGGACTGCAAAAAATGTTACAATATATACAAAAGCTGTTTGAAGTGGAGGCAGAAAATATGGATCAAGAATACCAAAACATTTTAGTACCAGTTGATGGCTCAAAGGAATCAGAGCTGGCATTGCACCGGGCAATCTTTGTTGCTAAGCGTAACGGCGCTCACATCGACATTTTGAACGTAATCGACACCCGGGCAATGGCCTACAACTTTGCTGGGATGTCCGACGGCAGCATTGCCTACCAACTGGTTGACAAGTCCAAGGAATACCTGGACGGCCTGCTGAAGAACGCTAAGACCAAGGATGACTTCGACAACCTTGACATCCACATTCGTCTTGGTAACCCAAAGACCATTATTTCCTTTGACTTCCCACATGACCACCACAATGACATGATCATCATGGGTGCTAGTGGTCTTTCCCGGATGCAACGGGCGGTAATGGGTTCCGTTACCTCATACGTTAAGCGGAATGCTCCAGTCGACGTCTTAGTTGTTCGGACTGCTGTAGACCAGGTTAAGTAATTAAATAACATCATGCGAATTGCTAGTTCGTAATATTTAACAAAAAAAGCCCAACATAGTTAGACTCATAAGTGACAAAAAACAAAAAGGAGTCTTAGCTATGTTGAACCACTTTCAGTTTAAGCTTTATCGTCATGATTTTCAAATCAAATTCAGTCGCTGTCGCTTAATGATGAGTCATTTGCTTAAGCGCTATGCATCCAGAAAATACCTGGAGCGTCGAAATATTGAAAACTCCAAGCTGTCTGATGCTGCTTTGCTGGCATTAATGTGCTTGAAGGTTCAGTACCAGGTCGCAACTTGGCGGAAATTCTGCCAGTTGGTCAGTGACGTAATGCCTTCTCTGCCAATGTTGGAGTATTCTCGGTTTATGCGTCGCTGTAAAAATCTGATTCCTATTTTCCAGTCAATTCGCTCTGGCCTAATCGAGATGTCCAGTTATGGTGATATTGCCATTATTGACAGCTTCCCATTACCGCTGTGTCAAGATCACCGCAAGTTTCGGGCGATTTTGTTCCAATGCTTTGCGGATATTGGATACAACGCTACCAAACAAAAGTATTATTACGGCTTCAAGGTACACGTGGTTACGAATACGCAAGGACTGATTCTTAACTATGAACTTACTCCAGCCTCAATTCATGACGCTAAGGCTGCTCCAGAAGTTATCGAGAATTGTCCATGTCCTTTTGTCATTGCCGATGTGGGTTATGTTGGTAAAAAGCTCCAGCATATTTTTTCGCAAATGGGCTATCAGCTATGGACGCCATACCGTTCCAATATGCGGTTCGCCAAACAACACAACAGCCGGCAACTCAAAAAAATTCGGCGCCGAATTGAGAGCTGCTTTGCTGATCTAACGCGACAGGGCATTGAGCATACACTTACTCGTAGTCTGGGTGGTCTGCAAATGAACATTGAGGCAATTATGCTGACCCATAATTTAGAAGTCATGGGAATGTTACAAACTAGCAACTAACGTATTCAATATCCATAAATGAGAG
>DBOT01000136.1:2904-3211 GCA_002299975.1 Lactobacillaceae bacterium UBA639 | reverse complement strand
CCTTAGTCACTTTGCGACGGTGGTAAAACGCGACTGCGGTTCATCACCAGCCGACGTCGCAGGTGCCGGAGCCGCTGGTGGCCTTGGCTTTGGCCTGCTCGCCTTCACGACTGCTGAAATTCACCGGGGAGTCGACTTGGTACTTCACTTTACGGATTTTGCCCACCAAGTAGCGGGTGCGGACTTTGTCTTTACTGGTGAAGGACGGATTGATTTTCAAACCCAATTTGGCAAGACGCCGCTCGGGGTATCCCGGATGGCTCGTCAGGTCGTTCCTGGTGTGCCGGTGATTGCACTGGCGGGAAGT
>DBOT01000136.1:2543-2776 GCA_002299975.1 Lactobacillaceae bacterium UBA639 | reverse complement strand
TTAAGTACTATCAGAAATAGCAAAAGCTCCAGAGCTGAATTGGATTCAACTCTGGAGCTTTTTTGTATATATTCATTCTGTTATTTCAGGATCTTCTTTAAGAATTCCTGGGCCCGTGGACTGGTGGGATGTGCAAAGAATTCGTCTGGTTGGGCGCTTTCCTGAATGTAGCCATCAGCCATGAACCAGATCTGGTCGGCCACTTCCTTAGCAAAGCCCATCTCGTGAGTGAC
>DBOT01000136.1:0-2452 GCA_002299975.1 Lactobacillaceae bacterium UBA639 | reverse complement strand
ACCATTTCCGGGTCGAGGGCACTGGTCGGTTCATCGAAAAGCATTACTTCCGGGTTCATCGCGAGGGCCCGGGCAATGGCCACCCGCTGCTTTTGACCCCCGGATAGCTGATCGGGATACTGGTCGGCTTTGTTAGCCAGGCCCACCTGGTCGAGCAACTTCATCGCGGTCTGCTTGGCGGCTTCTTCAGAGGTTCCCTTGACCTTAATGGGGGCAATCATGATGTTCTTGAGGACAGTCATGTTGGGGAAGAGGTTGAAGCTCTGGAAGACCATCCCCAGACGTTGCCGGATCTGGTCGAGCTTCTTATCATTTAAGCCCACCAGGTTTTGGCTTTCGAAGAGAACCTGTCCGCTGGATGGTTGCTCAAGGGCGTTGAGACAGCGGAGAAAGGTACTCTTCCCGGCACCAGATGGCCCGATCACGCAGATCACTTGTCCCTTATCGACGTGTTCGGTAATGTCTTTGAGGACCACATTATCCTTGAATTTCTTTTGGAGGTTTTTGACTTCAATTATCTTAGTGGACATGTTTCATCTTCCTTTCAAAGTGCAGCAGGATCCGGGAGAGGGTAAAGGTCAAGACAAAGTAGATCAGCATGGTGATGAAGAGCGGTAGAACCCCCTTATAGGTGGCTGATTGAACCAGTTGGGTCTGGTACATCAGCTCGCTGACTCCGATGACGGAGACCAGGGAACTATCCTTCAAGAGGGTGATTAGTTCGTTCCCCAGGGCTGGCCAAATGTTCTTGAGGGCTTGGGGCATGATGACTTCCTGGAAGGTAATCTTCTTACTCATCCCCAGACTCCGGGCTGCTTCGGTCTGGCCGAGTGGAATTGACTGGATCCCGGAACGGATGATTTCAGCAACGTAGGCTCCAGAGTTTAACGAGACGGCGATGATCCCGGCAACCAGGGCGGGCATGGATTGAATGATGGCCCCGATTCCGAAGTAGACAAACATGATCTGAACCATCATTGGGGTGCCCCGCAGAAATTCAATGTAGCAGACGGCAATTGAGTGGAGCAGCTTGTTCTTGGATAACCGCATCAGGGCGAAGAGGGTCCCGAGGATAAAACCAAGGATGACGGAAACGACCGTGATCAGCAGGGTGTATTCGATCCCCTTGGCAAAGTAACGCCAGTAGGAGAGGACGGTGTTTTTCTTCTTATAGGATTTCATGTACTGTGATGCTTGTGGAATCCACTTTTTGTTGACCAGGTCCTCATCGTTGACCTGCTTGATGGTCTTGTTGGCTGCGGCTTCTAGTGACTTGTCGCCCTTAGGGAAGGCCATGGCAATGTTGCCGGCCGTGGATGGCAGTTTGGAGTTGAAAGCATAGAGATTGGAGTTGTTGGCGGCGTAAGCTTTGGCGGTCGCCTCATCCATCAGGACGGCATCAACTTTATGTGACTGCAGACCGATTACCAGGTTGGACAGCTTGGCGAGGCCCTTGTTCTTGGTTCCGGGCATGCTCTTGTTGATCATGGTTGATTGGAGGGTGCCATTTTGGGCGCCAACGGTCTTACCCTTGAAGTCCTTGGCAGAAGAGAAACGATCCTTGTCGGCCTTGTTAATCAGGAAGTAGCTGTTTCCGGAATAGTAGGTATTGGAGAAGTCAACACTCTTCTTACGCTCGTTAGTAACGTTCATTCCGGAGATGATCACATCAATCTTGCCGGTTTCGAGGGCGACGAGCAGGGAATCAAAGTCCATGTTCTTAATTACCAGCTTGACACCTAGGTCCTTGGCAAACTTTTTAGCGAGGTCCACTTCAAAGCCGACGTATTCAGTCTTGCCGTTTTTCTTGGTAGTAAATTCGTAGGGAGGATAGTCGGCACTCATTCCGACAACCAAGGTTCCCTTTTGTTTAATCTTTTGTAGTGAATCATCCCTGGCCGCCTGGTTACTATTAGTTGATGAACTGACGGCACTGCTGGAACTGGATGAGGTCGCTGCCAAGGCTGTGCTTGGTAGCACCAGTGAGCAGAACAGGATGAATAACATGAATAATTGCTTGAGATGTTTCATAGTGTTGACTCCTTAATCTGAAATTTGTGATTGCTAGCAATATACACCAATATACATACTTATGCAATATAAAATAGAAAAGTAGCATAAACATACAAATGATGTGGAAGGGGTTTCGTTCAGGTAGGACGGGAAACTAGCGTGGGCTAAAACTATTTTTAATCATTATTTAGCATTCCTGATATATTCAAGGTGTGCTCCATGATGAATATTTATAGAAAGAAAAACGACCTGCAAAATAAGTGAAAATTTGTTAAAAGAATTATTGACATCGATGCCCTGATTAGGTACAATACTTTTTGTAGTGAAAAGGCGAAATTTCGTAGCCTTGTTACGTAACTTTAAGCTCGGAGGGAGGGATCAACATGTCAAAAACAGTCGTTCGTAAGAATGAATCTTTAGACGACGCTCTTCGACGCTT
>DBOT01000127.1 GCA_002299975.1 Lactobacillaceae bacterium UBA639 | reverse complement strand
CAATCGTTTGGACGCTTTTGATGATGCTGGTTTCGCGCATCAGTGCCAAACACATGCAGCTGCGGCGCGACTAATCATTAAACGATCCCTGCCGATCAATCAGGCGGGGATTTTTTGATTGATAGTAAATAAAAATCGGATCGTGCTGCCTGGATAAAACTTGAATTGCTTGGCGTGAAATACCGTGATTTCAACGGTTTTGATTGGCTGAGGACTTATGGATTCAAGGAAAAGAAGACGAAGATATGCTTAAAAAGGATTTTTTTGAAAAAAGTTTAGCCTGTCAAGAAAAAATACTTTACATTCACTTGAATGACTGGTATATTATTAGCTGTTAGAAAAAATCAAGGAGGTGTGAATCAATGTCAGTAAAGATCCGTTTAAAGCGTATGGGTTCTAAGAAGCGCCCATTCTACCGTATCGTGGTTGCCGACTCACGTTCACCACGTGATGGCCGCTTCATCACGACGCTGGGTACTTACAACCCACTGACCACTCCAAAGGAAGTTAAGTTCGACGAAGACGCCGTTATGGACTGGCTGCAAAAGGGTGCCCAACCTTCAGATACTGTTCGCAACATGTTCCAAAAAGCTGGTATCATGAAGAAGCTGCACGAAGCCAAGTACGCTTCCAAGAAGTAGTGGTAAATAGTCATGACTGAGACAAATCTAGAGACACTGATTCGTACCCTGGTCACGCCGTTGGTCAAGCATCCGGATGCAGTTCGCATCACCGAATCAGAGACTGATCGGTATCACCGGTACGTCCTCGACGTTCATCCGGCTGACGTCGGTCGCGTGATTGGTCGGCAGGGACACGTTGCTTCCGCGCTGCGTACCGTAGTCGAAGGCATGCGTTCTAAGCGGCCCAACTCTAAGAAAGTCCGGTTGGTGATTAATGACCATCGACATTAAATAAAAACTCCCACACCAACTCTGTGGGAGTTTTTCTATTATTCGGAGGATTTTTAAATGCAATATTATAATGTTGGTAAAATCGTCAATACGCATGGAATTCGCGGCGAGGTTCGCGTGATTGCCACGACTGATTTTCCTCAAGAGCGTTTCCAAAATGGCGCGGTCCTTTATCTAAAGCAGTCTGCCGGTGAGCCATTACGCCTGGAAGTTGCTGGCGCGCGTCAGCATAAGGGAATGTGGCTGGTTAAGTTTAAAGGCTATGACAATATCAATGACGTGCAGGCCTTCCGTGACCACGAGCTGATGGTCAGCGGCAAAGACCAGCAACCCCTAGAGGACGGTCAGTACTACTACCACCAGATCATCGGCTTGAGTGTCAAGACGGTCGACGGGGAAGAGCTTGGGACCATCAAGGAAATCCTCTCCCCCGGGGCCAATGACGTCTGGGTTGTCCAGCGGGATGGTAAGAAGGATTTGCTCCTTCCCGTGATCGATGACGTGGTTAAGGACGTGGACCTCGATGCCGGTGAAGTTACAGTTGAATTAATGGAAGGACTAGAATAGTGCGAATCGATATTTTAAGCTTATTTCCCGATATGTTTCAAGCAACGCTGGGGGAATCAATCGTTGGGCGGGCCCAGGAGAGCGGCTTCCTCGACATCAACGTCACCGACTTTCGGAAGTACACCACCGACAAGCATAACCATGTCGATGATGCGCCGTTTGGTGGGGGGGCTGGAATGCTCCTCCAGCCGCAACCGATTTTCGATGCCATGGCAGCGATCCAAGAGGAGACCAAGGACACCTATCCGAAGGGCCGGGTAATCCTGATGGACCCGGCTGGGCGGCGTTTCGACCAGGACTATGCCCAGGAGCTGGCGATGGAGGACCACCTGACCTTCATCTGCGGCCACTACGAGGGCTATGATGAGCGGATCCGTCACCTGGTCACCGATGAGGCCTCTCTGGGGGACTACGTGCTGACCGGGGGCGAGTTGGCGGCGATGGTGATGATTGATGCCACCGTTCGCTTTGTTCCCGGGGTGCTGGGCAACCAGGCGTCCCCGATGGGTGATTCCTTCAGCAACGGCCTGCTGGAGTTTCCACAGTACACCCGTCCCGCCGACTTCCGGGGGATGAAGGTGCCTGAGGTGCTGACCAGCGGTAACCACCAGAAGATTCGAGAATGGCGGATGAAAGAGTCCCTGCGGCGGACCCTCCACCGGCGCCCCGACCTGCTGAAGACGGCCAAGTTAACCCGTGAGCAGCAGCTGATGCTTGAGGATATCAAGCTCGAAGAAGATCCAGATGTTCCAGACTGATGGTGATGGGGATGAAAAAACTAATTCAACGTTTACTCTGGAAACAGGATCCCTCAGTCTATGAGGCCAAGGACGCCAAGCTGACCCCCAGCCTGCGGACAATTGACCTGATCGGCCTCGGGACGGGGATGGTCGTCGGCACGGCAATCTTTACCCTGCCCGGCATCGTGGCGGCGGAGCACACCGGCCCGGCTGTTCCGCTGGCCTTCATTGTGGCGGCGATCGGGGCGGGGCTCTCTGCCCTGGCTTACGCGGAGACGTCTTCGGTCCTGCCTTTTGCCGGCTCGGCCTTCTCGTGGATCAACGTCCTCTTTGGCGAGTTCTTCGGCTGGATCGCCGGCTGGGCCCTGTTGGCCGAGTACTTCGTCTCGGTGGCCTTTGTCGCCTCGGGGTGGTCGGCCTACATGCAGGGTTTCCTGGCCAGCCCGGGCGTTCATCTGCCGCGGGCCC
>DBOT01000075.1:2124-10727 GCA_002299975.1 Lactobacillaceae bacterium UBA639 | reverse complement strand
CTTAATTTTACAAACCGCGTTTTAAAACCAAAGAGGACCATGCCCACTTCATCAGTAAACATGATCCTAAATAATTGCTATTTTATTGCAGCTTTGCCAGCTCGGTCTCGATGTCTTCTTCCATCAAGGTACCATGACGGGCAATGCTGAGGCTCTTAGCGATCTCAAGTGCCTGCTTGGCATCCGCCTGTTGATCCTTAGCAATGTAGCAGCGCCCAAGGCACAGGTACAGCTCATCCAACAAGAACAGGGAATCATGCTCACGGCACATCTTAATCCCCCGGTTGACCATCTCAATAGCACTGTCTGGATCACCTAATTCCAGGTACAAGTTAGCGATTTGGTCATTAATCGATGCCCACTGGTGCAAGCTCCCGATCAATTTCTTATTGTCAATCAACTTAACTGACCGGTTAGTCAAGCGAATCGCCCGCTCACGGTCGTTACGCTTCAGGTAAGCCATCGCCATTCCGGCCGTTGTCATGGCCAGGTAGATGTTGGCACTGGTTGTCGCAAATTGAGTTAAGACTAATTCAAAATTAAAGATGGCATCGTCAATCTGGTCGTTTTCGACCTGGACCATTCCCAACAGGTAGTAGTAGCGTTGCTTATCAAAGTCACTATCCAGTTGTTTTACCTTGACTGAATCAAGCAGCTGCTCTGCCTTATCGTATTCATGCGCTGTCAGCAAGTCAATAACTTGATTAAAGGTATCGTTTACCCCACTGACTTCGTTTTCAACGATCCGATCTGACGAAATATTTAACCGCTCACAAATTGCAGTCAAGATGTCCATCTTTGGTAGTCGGTTTTGCTTTTCCATCAAGCTAATCGTCGCTTGAGTACAGATGCCCTCGGCTAATGCGGTTTGCGACAAGCCCCTCTTGCGGCGAATTTGTTTTAAAACGTCTCCACGGAGTTTCATTGGTTATCATCCTCAAATAAATTATCTCTCTCAGGTTACTTAAGACAACAAAGTACTAATTACTTTCTACGCGTATTATAACACTTGTTATAATATTTATGCCAGCAATTAGCACTTTCCTGCTACTTTCGCCTGTGTTATTATTTACCCATTACCGGATTTATTTTTACTTTAAAAATAAAAATAGGCAATAACACTAATTATCTTAGCATCACCACCTATTTTTAACAATATTTTTCAAAAAAAATTTAATTAAATTTCTTCTTACCAACGCGCTCCGTTCCAAGTTCCTTGAAGTCGTAGGTAATCTGACTGTTACGCTTGAACTCTTCCAGTCCTAATTCAATCAAACGATCAATCAACTCAGAATAGCTGATCCCTGATACTTCCCACATCTGTGGATAGAGACTGATGTTGGTAAAGCCAGGCAAGGTGTTTGGCTCACCCAGGTATGGCACGTTGTTTTCGTCCACCAGGAAGTCGATCCGGGCCATCCCCTTCATACCAAGGGCCTTGTAAGCCTTCAATGCCATGTCGGTGATCTCATCGGTCAGGTACCGTGGCAACTTAACTGGCAGTTCGAAGACCACCCCACTGGCGTCCACAAACTTGTTTTCGTAGTCGTAGAATGGGTCACCGGCAGGAACCCGGACTGCCCCCAACTTAGAAGCGATTGGATGCTCATTACCAAGAATGGAGATCTCAACTTCCTGTGGGTTAGCAACCCCTTGTTCAGCCAGGACCTTGAAATCATACTTAAAGGCATCGTCTAAGGCTGCTTCGTACTCATCGGCATTAGTAACCCGGTGAATACCAACTGAAGAACCCTGCTTAGCTGGCTTGATAAAGACCAGGTCACCAAGCTTCTCTTCAATCTTACCCCATGAGTAGTCGGCACGGTTTTCCGGCGTCAGCAGAACATATGGCGTATTTCTAATCCCGGCCTCAGTCAGAATCTTCTTGGTCAGGTCCTTATCGAAGGCCATCGCACTTGCCGCAATATTGGAACCCACGTATGGCTTGTTTAACAGCTTAAATAAGCCCTGGATCGTCCCGTCTTCCCCGAGGTTACCGTGGATAACCGGGTAGAAGAAGTCAATCGTCTTCAACTCGTTTAAAGCCATGATCGGTGCCAATGGTTGGGTAAGGTCCATGTTAGCGTAAGCGTCCTTAACCACAACGTCCTCTGGTTCACCATCAAAGATCCGTTGAGAATACTCATTATTTAACAGGATCCCGTCCTTGGTAAACATGAACAGGCTCACATCATACTTGTCCTTGTTAAGGGCGTCATAGATATTGTGGGCCGAGCGCTTAGAAACGTCGTGTTCAGAGGAGTTTCCACCGAAGAGCAGCGCAATCCGTAACTTCTTAGACATTTGAAATACCACCTTACATATATATTTTATTTAATCCGCTATTCCTAGAATCTTAAGTATAACATGATTAGCCGATGCCGCCAATGGTCCAAAATAAAAAAGCAACCACCAAATGGCAGTTGCTTTACTTATTCATTACTTAACTTCGACGATCCAGTTTTCTGCTTCGTCGTCGGAACTCAAGCCGGCTGGGTCATCGACAACCTTATCGTTGACCGCCACAATGGTTCCTGCTACTGGGCTATCCAGGTCAGTAACGGCCTTTTCGGCTTCGACAGAAACAAACTTGCCACCATCTTCAAGGGTCGTTTCCTTGGCAGGAACATCGATGAAGCTGATCTTACCCAGGTCATCACGGCCCTGATCATTCAGGCCTACCCGAGTGTTACCGTTGTCGAGCTTCTTAGTCCAAAAGTAGTTGTTTTTTGCAGCCATATCTATATACCCCACTATCTAAACTCTTTTTTGTTACTAAACATGTAAGAATGATGGTGATAACGCATCGACATTACCATCCCTATCCCGATCAGGTTACCAATTAAAGAAGAACCCCCGGCGCTAATGAACGGAAGCGGAATCCCTGTCAACGGCAGCAATCCAATGTTCATTCCAATGTTTTCAAAAACGTGGAAAAGGATCATCATAATGACCCCGGTTGAGATGTAGGCATAAAATTCATTCTTAGTATCAAATGTAACACGAATCATCAGATAAATTAAGAGTAAATAAATCAGAATGAGGAGAACCCCACCGATAAAGCCAAAGTTCTCACCAATTACGGAGAAAATCATATCTGATTCCCGCACAGGTACATAGACCTTTGAGTTGTTGAACCCGGTCCCGGCAATTCCACCGGAACCAACCGCCTTGATACTCTGCCATAGCTGATACCCCTGGTTAGTCGTATCTTGTTCTGGGTGCAACCAGGTGTCAACCCGGTCGAACTGGTAGGCCTGAAAACCAACGTGCTCCAGGATTCGCCGCCCAACCGATGAAGTAACCATAGCCAGGGCCGAACCACCAACTACTGCTAATACAGTCGCTGCGGGGGCGATGATCCGCCAGGTAACCCCGGAGACCAGGACCATTCCACAGAAGATGGCAAAGAACACCAGCGATGTCCCGAAGTCATTTTGGAAGTGCAGTGAAACCAGAATTGGCAACAGCCAGAGGAACATTGTCCCAATCAACCGCCAGTCAGACTGAACGGTATGGACACTATACCGGTTATTATGGGTGGTGATCACCCGGCCCATCATCAGAATATAGGCCGGTTTCATAATTTCTGAAGGCTGGAAGGTAAACGGCCCAATGGCAAACCAACTCTTCGCCCCGGTACTTGCGTAGTACGATCGACTATAGAAGACCAGGATGGCAAACATGAGAAAGAGACTCAGCCAATAAACAATTGGCGCAATCTTCCACAGTTGCTCCGAATCAAACTGCATGATTACCACAATCAGAATTGTCCCAATCGCGTACCATACCAGCTGGGTAATTACCTGACGGGCCACACTAGTCGGTTGGCGGTCATGGACAGCCGCCACGTAAATAGAGGCTAACCCAATCAACGCTAGCAGGAGGACACAGAAAATAATCCCCCAGTCAATCCGACTTTCTTCATCACTTTGCGAACGTTGCATTACCTAACTCCTTTACTCAATTATTTTCAAAGAGAACGGTACCGCATTAGTGCTGGTGCAGGTGGTACTGCTGGAGAACCATCTCCAGGCCTTCTTCTTGCGAATGAACAAAGAATTCGCTCTGATCTGCCGTCAGAAGAGCCTTGAAGCGGTCATTGTCCGTTACCACTTCACCAATCAGCCGTTCACCAATAAAGATCTGCTGAACCGGTTGATTTTGCCGTTCAATATCCTTAACACTTACTTCAATCTTTTTGTCTTTTTTAGCCACAATTTCACCTTTTACTTAGTATTTGCGTCGAAACGTAAAATGGTCAGGTACTGGGTCATAGCCCCCACGCATAAACGGTTGGCAACGCAGGATCCGGGCGATTCCTAGCAGGAGCCCCTTCATCCCAAAACGTTCTAAGGATTCGAGCATGTACTGGGAACAGCTAGGATAATAACGACAGACCCGAATCTGCCGTCGTGCCGAAATTGTTCGCTGGTACCACCGCACCATTTTGCATAATACCTGAACCATCGATGTTACTTCTTATCAGTTTTTTGCATCCGTTCCAGCATCTCGCCAGCACCCTTGGCAACGTTGTCCAGTGGGCTCTGGGATACCACAACCGGTACCTTCAGACGATCACTGAAGAGCTTATCAATCCCCTTCAAGAGAGCCGTCCCACCAGTCAACATAACGCCCCGGTCAATAATATCACTGGCCAGCTCTGGTGGTACAGTCTCCAAAACATTGATCGTAGCTGCCAAGATCTGCTCAAGAGTATCGTGAATAGCCTCTTCGATTTCGTTTTCGTTAACGGTAATCTGCTTAGGCATTCCACTAGCTACGTCCCGACCACGAACGTCCATTTCGGCTGGCTTTTCAACCTTGAGGGCCGTCCCGATCTTCATCTTGATGTTTTCAGCGGTGTGTTCACCGATAACCAGGCCATGCTTGTCCTTGATGTAAGCAGCAATATCGTTGTTGAGCTTATCACCAGCCATTCGAATTGACCGACTGGAAACAATGTCACCAAGGGAGAGAATGGCGATATCACTGGTACCACCACCCATGTCGATTACCATGCTACCGCGTGGCTTGAAGATGTCGAGACCGGCACCAATTGCTGCTACCTTAGGTTCATACTCCAGGTAGACCTTGCCACCACCGGATTGTTCAGCGGCCTGAATGATGGCCTTGCGTTCGATCTCGGTAATGTTGGTTGGTGCACAGATCATGATGTTTGGCTTGGACATGAAGCCCTTGACACTCAGCTTACCAATGAAGTAGGCCAGCATCTCTTCAGTAACATCGAAGTCCGAGATGACCCCATTCTTCAATGGCCGAATTGCCCGAATGTTACTTGGTGTCCGTCCCACCATCCGGTAGGCCTCAGACCCGACCGCCAAAATCTTGTTGGTTTGGGTGTCAATCGCAACAACGGAAGGTTCGTTCAGGACAATTCCCTTGCCTTGAACATAGATCAGCACGTTGGCTGTTCCTAAATCAATACCAATATCTTGTGCCATTATTTACTGCTCCTTCTCGAGAAAGATTTCATTTTAGTTAATATCGTTCGTATTATACCATAATATCGCCCAAAGCTGTGGGTTAGTCATGGTTAGTTTCGTTAGTCGGATGACCTGGTGACAGCTTAAACTTATCAGCAATGTCAATCCGGTCAATCTGGGCCCCCAGTGCACGAAGCTTCTGTTGGAAGTGGTAGTAGCCACGATCAATCTCACTGACATTGCGGACCTGAGTAATTCCATTTGCCGCTAGACCGGCCAAAACCAGGGCTGCTCCAGCACGCAGGTCAGAAGCCGTCACCTCTGCCCCGCTAAACTTGGTCGGCCCATCTAAGACCGCCACCGGGCCACTGATCTGAAACTTGGCGTTCATCCGCCGTAATTCCTCCAGGTGCATGAAGCGTTTCTCAAAGATCCGCTCATCCAGGGTGCTGACCCCGTTAGCCAGTAGTTGGAGCACCGAGATCTGGGGTTGCAAATCGGTCGGGAAACCGGGGTACGGCATCGTCTTGATATTGGTCGGAAGAAGGACCGCTGTCCCCAAAACCCGGATTCCATCATCCTGCCGCACAACAGTTACCCCCATCTCTTCCAGTTTGGCGATCAGGGAAGCATTATGTTCAGCAATCGTATCAGCTACCACGACATCACCGTTGGTAATTGCGGCGGCAATCATGAAGGTGCCAGCCTCGATGCGGTCCGGCATCAATTGATATTCACACCCATGGAGGAAGTTTACCCCCTGGATGCGGATCACCGTGGTTCCGGCACCGTGAACCCGGGCACCCATCTTGTTGAGGAAGTTGGCTAACTCGATGATCTCTGGTTCCCGAGCAGCGTTCTCGATTGTTGTGATTCCAGTTGCCCGCGTTGCCGCCATCATCAAGTCTTCGGTTGCACCAACACTTGGAAAATCAAGGTAAATCCGGGCACCTGTCAACCGGTCGGCCTGGGCCACAATGTAGCCATCACGCTGGTCAACCTGAGCCCCCAGTGCCGTCAGTCCCTTGATATGAAGATCGATGGGCCGTGAACCAATTGCACAGCCACCTGGCAGGGCCACTTTGGCATAGCCGGTCCGGGCCAAGAGCGGCCCCATCACCAGTAAAGAAGCCCGCATCTCATCAACGTATTCAAACGGCGCCTCGTTAGCTACCGGCTTCTGGGTGTCCAGCAGCAGTTCGTGTTTCTCCTGGTCAAAAACTACGGTGACGTTGAGAAATTGCAGGAGACGATTCATCGTGATGATGTCCAATAATGACGGTACGTTGGTCAGGCGAAAGCTACCCACCGTTGCCAGCAGACTGGCAGCTTGAATCGGCAATGCCGCGTTTTTTGAACCTTCAATATGAACGCGACCGGTTAAGCGCCGTCCGCCCTTAATCACCATTTTTTCCATCGTTTACTCCCCACTCCCTAGCGAACTAGATACACCAAGTTGCTGATTGCACTAACGATATTCAAGAAGAAGCTCGCACATAGGTAGCCAATTGCCGTCGCCGCTAAGACAATCGCTAATGGCAGTGTCCGCGGCGGCCGCTTGAAGAAGCGCTCAATGTGAAAGCCTTGAATTGCATTGAAGGCCAACCACACAAACAGTAGCTGGACCACAATCTCAATTAGTGCGTGAATTCCCGTCAGTTCCAAGCATTTAAGCCTCCTAACAAAACGTTTGTATTTTATCATACCATAGTCGAATGATCCGTAATATTAAGAAAGCTTAACTTAATCAAAATAATTGGATCCTTCTTTCATCAATTATAAGAGCATTCTTTTCGTTATCAACAAAAATAAACAACAAAGGGATTGCTAACACGTTTCCGTGTCGCAATCCCTTATGTCACGAAACTCGTCAGACGAGTTCTTTATTTCTTGTTGAGCTTAGAAGTGTTCAGACGGTTAATAGCCCGCTTGAGGTGCACTTCAGCCCGTGCCAAGTCATCTTGATTATGTTCACGCTTGGCCTTTTCGATTTGTGATTCTGACCGCTTCTTAGCTGCCTCAGCCCGCTGAACATCAATTTCCTCGGGCATTTCAGCACTATCGGCAGCGATCAGCGCCTGGTGGCCATCGAATTGGATGATTCCACCGTTAACGGCGGCAACTTCAGCGGTTCCTTCATCGTGCTTAATCCGCACGGTGCTGATCTCCAGCGCAGCAACCAATGGCACGTGATTAGCCATGATCCCCATCTGACCACCAGCAGTGTTCATGATGACCATCGTGGCATTATCATTGTCGTAAACAGTGCCGTCAGGGGTAATAATCGTGACCTTAAATTTACTGTCAGCCATAAATTATCCCCTCCTAATCTTTGCTGTCTGCGTTAGAATCCGCCTGTAATTTCTTTGCCTTTTCCACAACGTCTTCAATTGGACCAACCAAACGGAATGCTTCTTCCGGTAAGTCATCGTACTTACCTTCCAGAATTTCCTTGAAGCCCTTGATGGTGTCCTTCAATGGAACGTACTTACCAGGTTGACCGGTAAATTGTGAAGCAACACTGAAGCTTTGTGACAGGAAGTTCTGAATCCGCCGAGCACGAGCAACAATTGTCTTTTCTTCGTCAGACAATTCATCCATCCCCAGGATAGAGATGATATCTTGCAGTTCGTGGTACCGTTGCAGAACGTGTTGAACCTGCATTGCGACTTCATAGTGTTCCTTACCAACGATTTCTGGCGTCAAGGCAGTTGAAGTTGAGGCCAGTGGGTCAACGGCTGGGTAAATACCGATTTGCGTTAACCGACGTTCCAGGTTGGTAGTGGCATCCAAGTGGGCGAAAGTCGTGGCTGGAGCTGGGTCGGTGTAGTCATCGGCAGGAACGTAAACGGCTTGAATCGACGTGATGGAACCCTTTTTCGTCGAGGTGATCCGTTCCTGCAACTGACCCATTTCAGTAGCCAACGTAGGTTGGTAACCAACGGCTGATGGAATCCGACCCAGCAGGGCTGAAACTTCTGAACCGGCTTGGGTAAACCGGAAGATGTTGTCGATAAACAGCAGCACGTCTTGGCCCTTTACGTCACGGAAGTATTCCGCGATCGTCAAACCAGTCAAGGCAACCCGCATCCGGGCACCTGGTGGTTCGTTCATCTGACCATAAACCATGGCCGTCTTTTCCAGAACCCCGGAAGC
>DBOT01000075.1:0-2043 GCA_002299975.1 Lactobacillaceae bacterium UBA639 | reverse complement strand
TTGTGAATCAATTCCTGAATCAAAACGGTCTTACCAACACCGGCACCACCGAAGAGACCAATCTTACCACCACGAACATATGGAGCCAAGAGGTCAATAACCTTGATCCCCGTTTCCAGAATTTCCGTGTTGTTGTTTAATTCGTCATACTTAGGTGCGTCACGGTGAATTGGCATCCGCTTAGCATCTGGACCAAACTTCGGTCCGTTGTCAACTGGTTCACCTAAGACGTTAAATACCCGACCAAGAGTATCGTCACCAACTGGCACACTAATTGCGGCACCAGTGTTTTCAACTTCCATTCCCCGCTGAAGACCATCGGTTCCGTCCATGGCAATCGTCCGGACAACACCGTCACCCAATTCAAGGGCAACTTCTGTCGTTAAGACCTTGTCATCACTTTCCTTAATCTTCAGGGCATCGTTAATTTCAGGAAGCTTTTCGTCTAAGGGGAACTCAACATCAACAACTGGTCCGATAACTTGGACAACTTTACCAGTACTCATGTTGTTTCCTCCTACGTTTGAAATTATTCTTGTGCAGTCATCCCACCGGTAATTTCAGTAATTTCGGTGGTGATAGCTGCCTGCCGTGCTCGGTTATACTGCAATTGCAATGTTGAAACAATGTCATCAGCATTGTCGGTTGCAGAACGCATTGCGTTGGCACTTGATGAGTGTTCGGACGTCTTAGCATCCAGAATAGCCCCATACAAGGCACTCTCTGCGTACTGTTCAACCAGTGCAGAAACAATTGCCGTATCTGACGGTTCAAATTCATATTCAGCCGAAACGTGGGCAGTCGTGACATTCTCATTTGCTGAGCTGTCCTGTTGGCCATTGGCGGCTGCTAATTGGGCAAGTTCGTCTTCGTCCAACAGTGACTTTTCAGTAATTGGCATTGCATCATGAACTACCACGTGTGACGTAATCCGGTTCACATAGTGACTGTGAACTGTGTACAATTCGTCGAAGACCCCGTCATTGTACATTTGGACAGTCGTCCGTACAATTGGCAGGACTTCTCTAAATGTTGGCACGTCACTAATCCCAGAATACTGGTACACAATGTTCATGTCCCGCTTCTGGAAGAATTCCGTTCCGGTCTTTCCGATCGTCAAGAAGACGGTATTATCCTTGGTCAAGTTATGCTTGGCCATCAGTCCCATGGTTTCCTTGATGATGTTACTGTTGTAACTACCAACCAGGCCCCGGTCTGAGGTGATTACCAGGATACCAGTCTTCTTAACCGGACGCTTTTTGAATAGTGCAGCGTAAACATCATCTTGCGAAGCTGCAGATGTTGCGCTGTGAGATTTAACCAGATCAGCCAACATTTGTTTAACCTTCTCAGCATAGACTTCGTAGGTTTGAGTATGGTGTTGAATTTGGTTCAGTTTAGCAGTTGAAACCATCTGCATCGCAGACGTGATTTGCCGAGTACTCTTCGTAGATTCAATTTTATGTTTAACTGCAGCAAGTGAAGCTGGCACTAAATCTCACCGTCCTTTCGACTAACTATCATTAACTACTTAGCAGCAGCTTTCTTCTGGCTGTCACTCGTTTGGAATGACTTGCTGAAGTCAGCAACTGCGTTTTGTAAGCCATCGCCTTCTGGCAGCTTACCAGTCTTCGTGATGTCGTCATAAAGGTCTTGGTGGTTAGCGTGCATGTAAGCAGCCAGCTCACTCTCGTAGCGTTGAACATCATCCAACGGAATCTTATCAATGAAACCGCGTGACAGTGCAAACAGCGTTACGACTTGTTGGGCAACTGGTTGAGGATCGTGCAAGCCTTGCTTTAAGACTTCCATCGTCCGTTGACCACGAGCCAACTTAGCCTGGGTGGCGTCATCAAGGTCAGAACCGAATTGGGCGAATGATGCCAATTCGTTGTAGGAAGCGATATCCAGACGAAGGGTACCAGCAACCTTCTTCATGGCCTTGATCTGAGCGTCACCACCGACCCGAGAAACAGAGGTCCCGGCATCAATGGCTGGACGTTGACCAGCGTAGAATTCATCAGAGTCCAGGAAGATCTGGCC
>DBOT01000066.1:8675-8806 GCA_002299975.1 Lactobacillaceae bacterium UBA639 | reverse complement strand
ATTCACCAGTGGGATAAGTGGCGGTTCTTCGGTGAGATCGGCTTTATCGCCTGCTTCAGCTATTTCGTCGACGTCTTTGTCGCCCTTTTCACCTGGCTGGGGGTCCCCCGTCTACCATTCCTCATCCGGGC
>DBOT01000066.1:0-8594 GCA_002299975.1 Lactobacillaceae bacterium UBA639 | reverse complement strand
AACCTGATCATGCACCCCAACGATGATACGACCAACATCCTCCGCTTTCTCTACTGCCATAATCGGGTCGTTGTGGCCCAGCTGATCAACTTTGTCCCGCCAATCGTCATCATGGTGGTTACCTTTCTGATCAGCGGTCACCTGTACGCCATCAACATTGGGACCCTGTTTGCCCTGTTGGCCAATGGTCCCCTGATCGGTTTCTTCGACCGTCACGTCTGGCATGGTCTGACCCATAATTTCCGGGTAAAAGCTGCTGCCAGTGAGGCCTAACGTAATAAGGACTTGTGACAAACGCACCTTTGCCACAAGTCCTTATTTGTTTATTTAGTTAAGAAATCAGTTACCAGTTTAACCACTTCTGCACGGCGGGCCCCATCAAACATGTGCCCTTCGCCATCAATCAGGTGGAGAACACTCTGCGGCATGATGACATGATATTTCCGCGTAGCTTCCGGTGAAACCACCTGGTCAGCCGTGCCGTGAATCAGCAGGGCCGGACCAGCAAAGTGTTGCGCCGTCTCATAGATTGGCAGCAATTGGGCGGTCCGAAAGTAGTCACCACCGACCTTGAAGCCATCCACCATCACGTAATCCGGAATATGGTTAGGATCGTAGGTACTCCCCTGGCAGATCCCCTGTAGGGCGTCATCCTTCAGCGTGGCTGCTGGTGCCAGAAGGACTAGCTTATCGATCACGTCCCGGTAGTAAGCCGCCAGCATCGAAGCGACCACCCCACCTTGGGAGTGCCCAACCAGGTAGATGTGCTTTGCCTTGATCTTTTGCCGAACAAAGTCAATGACCTTCATCCCGTCGAGGAGCTCACTCAGCACGGTCATGTCTTCAAACCGACCATCGCTCTTCCCACAGCCGTCAAAGTCAAAACGCAGCGTTGCCAGGCCCGCCTGATTGAGGGCGTGGGTCAGTACCGGCAGAATCCTGGTTTCTTCGTACCCCAGGTTGCCCTTGAAGCCGTGCATCAGGATCGCCACCGTGTCATTTTCCAGCGTGTCCGTCCCCTCCAGTAAGCCGTGGAGGCGCAGGCCATCGCGTTCAATCGTAATTTCCATGATAATTCACCTCATTTTTATTATACTGGTCTGTCTTCGCAATATCACCACAGAGTAGCCAGCCAGTAGACGACCGGGATGGTCAGCAGGCTGAGGATGGTCGAAATACTCATCAGGATGGTTGCCGGCTTGGCATCCCCGCCCGACTGCAAGGTAAAGAGAACGACTAAACCCGCCACTGGACAAGCATTGAGAATCACCGTCACCAGTAACGGCACCCCACTGACCCCCAGCATCATCAGGATTGGAATACCGATGATCGGGAAAATCAGGTTACGGAGGATTAGGCTGACCCATAAGGCCCGCGGTAGCTTAACGTCACGTAAATTAAGGTTGGCCAGGTTGCTTCCAATAACAATCATCGAGAGCGGCGTGAACGCTGGGCTGGTGTAGTTGATAAAGCCGCTCACCAGTTTCGGCAGCCGGTAGGAGCTGATAAACATCACCAGACCAAGGATAATCGCAATGATGTTGGGATTCAGGATAATCTTCTTAACCTGCTGCCCTAAGTCCTGCCGCTTAGCATGGCGAAAGATTCCGATCCCCTGGGTCCACGACATCACGTTAAAGCCGACCATCGATGCCACGGCGTAGAACACCCCGACACTGCCAAACAGTCCCTGAGCAAGCGGGACCCCCATGAAGCCATTGTTAGAGTAGATACTCCCATAGGTGGCAATACGCCGGATGTTCTGGTCCGGTACCCGGTGAAAGATTAGTTTGGCAATGATGATTGAAACCAAATAAGTGAGGAAGACTGCAACCACCAGCAGAACTAATTGGTAAAAGCGGGACTTGGAAAACGGCTGTTCAAACGCCCGAATGATCACGACGGGTGACAAAAAATAAAGGGTAATGTTTGTCAGGTCATTGATCGATTGAAGGTGCAGGAAATTAGTCTTGCGAATCAAAGCCCCCATCAACATCAATAAAAAAATAATGACGACTTGGTTAAAAATTTGGCCAATCGACATTTACTCACCACTTTCTTTTAAAAATTTAGTAACGTTTCTATTTTACAGCAGGAATCAGTTCACCAGAGTAATTTCTTTGCCCCGCCCCGCTTTCGCCGTATAATTAAACTATCCTAAAAATAAGAAGTGAGTTTTTTAATGACAGCAAACAAGCGATTGTTGGATACCTTCCAACCAGAACATTATGACCTCTACCTCGATATCGACCGGGGTAAGAAGACCATCAGCGGTCGAACAACCATTACTGGTCACGCCAGCCAGGCGCAGATCGCCGTCAACCAGAAATATCTGCAGGTAAGAAGCGTCCAGGTGGCCGGACAGGACGTCCCATTTACCACCGATAACCAGGCGGAAACGATCAACATCACCCTTCCACAAGCCGGGGCAGTGACGCTGACCATCGACTACACCGCGCCCCTGACCGACACCATGATGGGGATCTACCCATCCTATTACGAAGTCAACGGGGAAAAGAAGCAGTTAATCGGAACCCAGTTTGAGACCACCGCAGCCCGGCAGGCCTTCCCAAGCGTCGACGAACCAGCGGCTAAGGCCACCTTTAGCCTCGCCATCAAGTATGATGAGCACCCTGGCGAAACCATCATCGCCAACATGCCAGAGGACCACGTCGAAAACGGCGTCCACTACTTCCAGGAAACGGTCCGGATGTCTACCTACCTGGTGGCCTTTGCCTTCGGGGAAATGCAGAGTAAGCTAACGGAAACTAAGTCTGGTGTCAAGGTCGGCGTTTTCGCTACCAAGGCCCACCAGCCTAAGGAGCTCGACTTCGCCCTCGATATCGCCAAGCGGGCCATCGAGTTCTACGAGGACTTCTACCAGACCCCATACCCGCTGCCGCACTCATGGCAATTAGCCCTGCCCGACTTCTCAGCCGGCGCCATGGAAAACTGGGGGCTGGTAACCTACCGGGAAGCCTACCTCCTGCTCGACCCTGATAACACCTCCCTGGACATGAAGCAACTGGTTGCCACCGTGATTACCCACGAACTGGCCCACCAGTGGTTTGGGGACCTGGTCACGATGAACTGGTGGGATGACCTCTGGCTCAACGAGAGCTTCGCCAACATGATGGAATACGTCTCCGTCGACGCCATCCATCCCGACTGGCACATCTGGGAACTCTTCCAAACCTCAGAAGCCCCAATGGCCCTGCAGCGGGATGCCACGGATGGTGTTCAGCCGGTTCACGTTGCGGTCAACAACCCGGCCGAGATCGATTCCATCTTTGACTCCGCAATTGTTTACGCTAAGGGTTCCCGGATGCTGGTAATGGTCCGGGCCCTGCTCGGTGATGACGCCCTGCGCAAGGGGTTGAAGAACTACTTTGCTGCCCACAAGTACCACAATGCCAAGGGGAGCGACCTCTGGCAGGCCCTCGGTGAGGCATCTGGCCTGGATATCGGTAAGATCATGAACTCCTGGCTAGAGCAGCCCGGCTACCCAGTAGTCACAGCAGCAGTCGATGACCAGGGCCAGCTCGTGCTCAGCCAAAAGCAATTCTTCATCGGTGATGGGGTCGACCAGGGCCGGACCTGGCAAATTCCGTTGAACAGTAACTACGACGCTGCACCGCAGATCATGACTGATAAGCAAGTTGTCCTCGGTAACTACCAAGAACTGCGGGCCAAGAACGGTCAGCCATTCCGGCTCAACGTCGGCAATAATTCCCACTTCATCGTCAAGTACGATGACACCCTGTTGAAGGACATCCTCGCCAGCGCCGACCAGCTAGACCCAATCAGCCAGCGGCAACTGCTCCAGGATCTGCGTCTGCTTGCGGAAGGTCAGCAGGTTTCTTACGCCGACCTAGTACCGCTGTTGAAGCGGTTCGCCAGCAGCCCATCGGCCATCGTTAACGCTGAGCTTTACCACATTGCCAACAACCTGAAGATGTTTGTCCAGCCCGGCAGTCCGGAAGAGCAAGCATTGCGTGAATTCTTTGACCAACTGAGCAAGCAAGCTGTTGCCCGGCTCGGCTGGCTTCCTAAGAACGGCGAGAGCAACGATGACCAACTGACCCGGCCATACGTTCTCAACGCCTCCCTGTATGCTCGCAACGCTGATTCAATTGCGGCTGCTCACCAGATCTTTAACGACTACCAGGATCGGCTGGAGCAACTGTCCGCTGACGTCCGGGGCTTGGTCCTTAAAAACGAGGTCCAGAACTACGGTAACGACGAGTTATTTGAGAAGCTGATCAAGGCTTACCAGGACACCGCCGACGCCAGCTTCAAGCAGGACATCCGTGGGGCATTGCCAAACACGACCGACCCGGCAACGATCAAGAAGATCATCGCCCTCTACGAAAACGCCAATGTCATCAAGCCGCAAGATCTGCGGACCTGGTACCGGGGTGTGCTCACTAACGATGCCGGCCAGCAGGCAGCCTGGGATTGGCTGCGGACCGACTGGCAGTGGCTCAACGATACGGTCGGCGGCGACATGGAGTTTGCCACCTTCATCACCGTTACCGCGGGCGTCTTCCACACACCAGAGCGCCTGGCCGAGTTCAAGACCTTCTTTGAGCCAAAAATCAACACACCTGGCCTGACCCGGGAGATCAAGATGGACATCAAGATCATCGAGAGCAAGGTTACCCTAATCAACTCTGAGAAGGCTGTCGTCAACGCTACGATTGCTAAGAGCTTAGACTAATATTAAACACGAAACGTCCCTGGACTATTCCCGGTCCAGGGACGTTTTTTAGTCAAAATTGATCCATTATCAGCTGCTCTTCAATGATTAGATCCGTACACGCTTTTTATAACTTTTTATAACTTTCCATTTATTTTATAACTTTTTATAACTATTCACCGCTATTCAGAAATGTACTCCTATAAAGTCATTAATTCATCAAGAGAAAAGTTAAGTCTGTCATAATTTAACAAAGATCATCTTAAAGGTCTTGTCCGGCAACTGGTTTCCTGTTGTACAATCAGTTATGTAAGGTTAACGCTTACAAAATTAACATATTGGAGGTCTGTTGTTATGATTAAGGAATTTGCTTCACCATCGTCATACGTTCAAGGCAAGGGAGTCCTTCTAAAGAGTGACCCATACCTGAAGGGCTTTGGCAAGAAGCCACTGCTGCTGACGGACGACAGCGTCTACAAGATTGTCGGCCAAAAGCTGGAGAGCTACCTGAAGGACAACGGTTACAATGTCGACCTGGTTAAGTTCAACGGTGAATCTTCCACCAACGAAATTGACCGGGTCACCGCCATTGGTAAGCAGGATGAGGTTACCGTCGTCTACGGTCTTGGTGGTGGGAAGACCAGTGACTCTGCTAAGGCCATCGCAGATAACCTGGGTCTGCCAGTAGTGATCATGCCAACTCTGGCCTCAACCGATGCCCCATGTTCCCGGCTATCAGTTATCTACACCGATGACGGCAGCTTCGATCACTACCGCTTCTACTCTCACAACCCTGACCTGGTCCTGGTCGACAGTCAGGTGGTCGCCAATGCCCCGGTTAACCTGTTGATTGCCGGGATTGCCGACGCCCTGGCTACCAACGTCGAGGCCCAGGCGGTTGCTCAAGCCGGTGCTGACACGATGCTGAACGAAAAGCAGACCCTGGTTGGTAACGCCATCGCCCAGAAGTGTGAAGATACCCTCTTTAAGTACGCTCACCTAGCCGTAGCTGATGTTAAGAAGCACGTTGTTACCAGCGCTCTGGAAAAGATTATCGAAGCCAACACCCTGATGAGTGGCCTGGGCTTCGAAAGTGGTGGTCTTTCCGGTGCTCACGCCATTCATGATGGTCTGACTACCCTTGAAGAAACCCACTCCCTGTCACACGGACAGAAGGTTGCTTACGGGACGTTGACTCAACTGATGCTCGAAGGAGCTAGCCAAGAACGTTACAACAAGTACTTCCAGCTAATCCTCTCCCTGGGTCTGCCAACGACCCTTGATGACCTCCACCTGGCCGACGCTTCCGATGAGGAACTGTTGTCTGCTGCCAAGGCGGCCTGCTCTGAAAATGACACCATCAGCCGGTTACCATTCAAGGTTGAACCAGATGACGTTGCCCAGGCATTCCGGGCTGTTGACTCCTACACAAAGGACTACCTGGCCGCTCATAAGTAAGTTGAAAACCCATCAATAATTTAACTCCGCAAATAAAAGGGATCGTGCCAAAGTGCGCTTTGGTCACGGTCCCTTATTTTATTATTTCAAGAATACTAAACTATTTTCCTGCCAAATCATCAGCCAGGTCCTGCTTGCTAACACCGTAGCGGGTGAGGTATTCATAGGGATCCTGGTGGTCTCCCCAGATGTGCTGGCTAACCCAACGGTGACTCTTGATCCCCTTGCTTCCCGTGCTGCCCTGGTCGAGAGTCAACGGAATATCATATTTCCCGGCCATATCCCGGGCCAGGGCAACATAAGCTTGATAGTCAGCCCGAAACATGCTGCGGCTGCTGGCGTGACCAAGTTCGATCTGAACAGGAGCATTTTGGTTGGCCGTCACTCCGGCACCCCAGGAGACAATCCCCGGGCGCTTCATCTGGTAGACCGTCCCGCCGTCGCCGACAATAAAGTTGGTGTAGGCCTGGTTACTGTTAGCCGTCCGCTGCATGAAGCTAGCGGCTTGTTGACCATTGGCCCGACTACCAACATCGTGCAGAATAATATACTTTGAGCTAGCTGGTTGGCTGGTGCCCTGGTCACCGGAGAGCTGGTATCGGTAACTGATCCGGTAAGGCAGGACCTGCTTGCCATCGCGGGCGAAGTGGTAGGTAACCCCGTTGATCTGGCGGGTCCCGGTCACCTTATGACCACCCTGGACGAATGCCCAGTCTCGACCATCATAATACCAACCGTTATGTAAGAAAAAATGCTGGCGGAGGGTCGCTGACGAAACATAGTGAACGCTCCGCCCCGGGATCATCAGGACCGCTAGCATGATGATTGCTAGGGTAGTGGCAATACAGGTTAGGATTAAAGTTAGTTGGCGCTTCTGCATGGCAAACCCTCCTTCGCGAATTTGATTGTCGCTATCATACGAAATACAACGCTAAAAGCAAAATGCTTTGTGCTTTTATGAACTATTTAGATAATTTTACCGAAAATAGTTCTTATTTTACTATTATCGCAAGCAAACGGGTTGAATAATATCCGGATATATCGTATACTACCCACTGTTGGGGTAGGAACTGCCGAGTAATTGTTCGACGGAACGGAATGTGAACGTCGAAAGGAGGTCAAATGGGCCGCTTGGTTTTTCCGCATTCACCACATTGGACATCAGTCAATGTCGTCCCTAACAAAAAAATAATTAGGGAGGTTTTGACAATGTCAATTCTATCTTTTTCTGGTCCACGTTTCACCACTCGTCAGATGACCCTAGCTTCCATGTTGATTGCCCTCCAGGTAGTCCTCGGAAAGCTGTCAGTTGGGGACCCCGCCGTTGTTAAGGTCGGCTTGGGCTTTATCGCCACCGCCTTGATTGGCTACTTCCTTGGTCCTTGGATCGGCGGACTGGCGATGGTGATCAATGATTTGATTTCCAATACGATCCTGAGCTCGGGAACCCTATTCTTCCCTGGCTTTACCCTGTCAGCATTCATCTCCGGGGTAATCGCGGGAATGTTTCTCTACAATCAAAAAGTTACCTGGCAACGGGCCCTGGTCTACGAATTCTTCCAGATTCTGGTGACCAACGTCATCTTCACAACCCTGTGGATCTACCTGATGAGTCTCAGCTCATCAAGCACCGGACGGACATTCATGGCCCTGCTGTCGGTTCGGCTTCCTAAGGAGATTATCACCTGGCCGATCGAAGCGCTGATCGTCTTCGTCATCCTCCGCCAGGTTGCTAAAATTGATCTTCGAACGACTAGATAAAAAACTTCTAAAAAAGGCTTGCAATTACTTAGAAATAGGTTAGAATATCATTAAAGATTTCAAAAGCGATGAGGAAGAAGAGTAAATCGCCGCATTCGTTAAGTGAGTTCGTGCTAGTGTGAAACGGACCGACCCTGAACGATTGAAAAACACTTTCTCGCAATGCCGCTGACCCAAATGATTTCGATCAAAGTAGGCTCAGCCGTCCCCGGTACGTTACCTCGCCGGTAGAACATGCACGTGTTCGAAAAGAGTGGCCTGGGTTCTCACCCAGACAACTTGGGTGGTACCGCGGAATAAAGCCTTTCGTCCCTTAGTTGATGGGGACGAAAGGCTTTTTTATTTGCTCCCAAATATCGATTATTTCTAAAGGAGTGTTATTTATGAGTTTGATTATTCCAAAGGACTACGATCCAAAGTTGTCAATTCGTGATACCGAAGCAGCGATTCGGTTCATCCGGGAAAACTTCCAGGATGAATTTGGGCACGAACTTCACCTTCAGCGGATGTCAGCCCCAATGTTCGTCGAAAAGGGTACCGGGTTGAACGATAACCTGAACGGGGTCGAAACACCGGTCTCCTTCTCCATGCAGGCCATTCCGGACGAAACGATTGAAGTTGTCCACTCCCTCGCCAAGTGGAAGCGGCTGGCCCTCAAGCGCTACGAGTTCAACGT
>DBOT01000138.1 GCA_002299975.1 Lactobacillaceae bacterium UBA639 | reverse complement strand
TCCTTAGAGACACCTAAAATGTCATAGTAATCTTTTTCTGCCATATATATCCCTCACAAGTTGATTTGGTTTAGTTATACCACAACTGGCAAATGAAAGTAAAAGCCAAAGTCCCAAACAATGGTCTTTGGCTTCTACATTACTTTTGTCAACAGTTGAGATTACTTCTTGTCGTCAGGCGTTACATCCTTGAAGTCACCGTCAACGGTGTCACCATTGTTACCATTTTGGTTGTTGTTACCGTTGTTGGCACCACCATTATTCGGGTTAGCACCGCCCTGAGCGCCACCTTGGGCACCTTGAGCCTGCTTGTAGAGCTTGACACTAAGGTCTTGGATAACCTTGTTCAGGGCATCCTTCTTAGCCTTCATGTCATCGAGGTTACCGCTTTCCTTGGCCTTCTTCAGGTCATCACGGGCACTCTCAGCCTTCTTGATGTCTTCTTCAGGAACCTTGCCCTTGACTTCCTTCAAGGTCTTGTCGACTTGGAAGAGTTCTTGGTCGACTTCGTTCTTCAGGTCAACCTCTTCCTTCTTCTTCTTGTCGGCTTCGGCGTGTTCTTCGGCATCCTTCTTCATCCGTTCGATTTCTTCATCGGACAGGCCAGAGTTGGACTTGATAACGATCTTTTGTTCCTTACCAGTTCCCATGTCCTTGGCAGAAACGTTAACGATCCCGTTCTTGTCAATGTCGAAGGTAACCTTGATTTGTGGAACACCACGAGGAGCAGCAGGAATGTCCGTCAGTTGGAAGTTCCCTAAGGTCTTGTTGTCAGCTGCCATTGGCCGTTCACCCTGCAGAACGTGGATATCAACGGCGGATTGGTTATCAGCAGCAGTAGAGAAGATTTGACTCTTGGAAGTTGGAATAGTCGTGTTCCGGTCGATCAGCTTAGTGAAGACCCCACCCATGGTTTCAATACCAAGGGACAGTGGAGTAACATCAAGCAGAACAACGTCCTTAACATCACCGGTCAGAACCCCACCTTGGATAGCAGCACCAAGGGCAACGGCTTCATCAGGGTTGATGGAGTGGTTAGGTTCCTTACCAGTCAATTCCTTAACCATTTCTTGAACAGCTGGAATCCGAGTTGAACCACCGTTAAGGATAACTTCGTCAATGTCGTCGAATGACAGGTCAGCATCCTTTAAGGCGTTCAGAACTGGTTGCTTCGTCCGTTCAACCAGGTCATTAGTCAGTTGGTTGAATTGGGCACGGGTCAAAGTCTTTTCCAAGTGCAGTGGGCCATTTTCACCAGCGGAGATGAATGGCAGGCTGATTTGAGCTTCTTGAACACCAGAAAGGTCCTTCTTAGCCTTTTCAGCAGCATCCTTCAACCGTTGCAGAGCCATCTTGTCCTTAGAAAGGTCAACGCCGTGTTCTTCCTTGAAGCCATCGATCAACCAATCCATGATCTTTTGGTCGAAGTCGTCACCACCAAGGTGCGTATCACCGTTCGTAGAAAGGACTTGGAAGACACCGTCACCTAATTCCAGGATGGAAACATCGAAGGTCCCACCACCAAGGTCGTAAACCAGGATCTTTTCATCCTTGTCCTTCTTGTCCAGACCGTAAGCCAAAGAAGAAGCAGTTGGTTCGTTGATGATCCGCTTAACATCCAAGCCCGCGATCTTACCGGCATCCTTAGTAGCCTGACGTTGAGCATCGTTGAAGTAGGCTGGGACCGTGATAACGGCCTTGTCAACCGTGTCACCAATGTAATCTTCGGCGTACTTCTTCAAGTATTGCAGGATCATTGCGGAGATTTCTTGTGGAGTGTACTTCTTACCGTCCACTTCAACTGTGTAGCCGGCTTCACCCATGTGACTCTTAATGGAAGAAATCGTGTTAGGGTTCGTAATTGCTTGTCGCTTAGCAACTTCACCAACTTGAGTTTCGCCGTTCTTGAATGAAACAACGGATGGCGTTGTCCGGCTCCCTTCTGGGTTAGTGATAATCTTTGGTTCGTTACCTTCCATAACGGCAACGGCGGAGTTAGTAGTACCTAAGTCAATACCAATAATCTTATTGCTTGCCATAGTTTTATTCCCTCTTTTTTATAAAATTAAATCTAAGTTATTGTGCCACAACAACCATTGCTGGCCGTAAGACACGATCCTTAAGCTGGTAACCAGCCTGAAGAACTTGGACAACCGTATCAGCCTTTTGTCCTTCCTTAACCGGAACGGTTTGAACCGCCTGGTGAAGAGTTGGATCAAATGGTTTGCCCTCAGCTTCGATCTCGGTAATCCCGTGATCGGTCAGTGCGTTAATCAGGTGGTCATGAACCATCTGAATACCCTTCTTCAGTTGCTTGCCATTCTCGTCGGTGACCTCAATCGTCAATGCCCGCTTGAGGTTATCCAAGACTGGCAGGACTGACTTGGCCAGGTCTTGACCATCGTACTTCAGAAGTTGGGCCTGTTCCTTCTTGAACCGGGTCGTCATGTTTTGAATCTCGGCCTCGGCACGAAGGTACTTGTCATCCTTGTCATCCAGTTGCTGCTTAAGGTCCTTGATTTGGGCTTTTAATTCATCAACCTGACTGGTTGCTGATTCTTTTTTATCTTTATCATCTTTTTTAGGTGCCTGCTGAGCAGTTGTTTTGGTCTTGTCTTCAGACTGCTGAGCCTGCTTTTCGTTTTTCTTTTCTGCCAATTAACTCGCCTCCTATGAATCATAGTAATGCCGATAAAAGTCTAACAGACGCTTGGCCAGTTCCTGACGAAAGGCATTTACTAAACCAATTGTCCGGGAGTACGGCATCCTGGTCGGCCCAAGCACGGCAATGATTCCCTTGCCATACTGGTCAACATCATAGGTCGCCGTAATCAGACTATAATTATCGAGCACCTTGTCTTTTGAAATCTCGGATCCGATGCGAACGTTGACCCCGTCACCGGACTTACCGGTATCGAGCAAGTGTGAAAGCTCATCATCATGATCCAACAGACGATACATGGTCTGCAACGCCTGTGGGTCCCGGGTATTCGAGAAATCCAACAGGTTTAATCGGCCGCCGATAAAGAACTGCTCCCGAGCAGCCTTTGATACGACGTTGTCAAAAAGATCCATGAAGCCATCCGCGCTGTGCATATAGTGCATAACCCGTAACGGAATATCATCATTCAACCGTCTCATAACATCGGCCAATGGCAATCCGACTAGCTGGTCATTGATCATCCGAATGACCGTCTGTAGGGCATCTAAGTCGAGGTTACGTGGCAAGGTAAATGCCTGACTCTCAACATCCCCGCTATCCGTCACCAGAATCGCAATAACCTTGTGATTGCCAAGGGGTACGAGGCGAAAACCGCTGAGCCGGACATCCCCCTGCTCAGGTTTAAGGGTAAACGCCGTGTACGAGGTAAGATTTGATAAAATATCAGCCGAGTGCGAGATGATCTCATCAATCTTTTGAAAGCTAGTGCCCAACGAATTTTGAATAACAACAAGGTCATTATCCGTCACCGCCTGTGGGTCCAGGAGGTGGTCAACGTAGTAACGATATCCCTTCTTGGAAGGAAGACGACCTGATGAGGAGTGCTCCTTCAAAATCAGGCCTGCCTTCTCCAGGACGGCCATCTCGTTACGCACCGTCGCAGAACTAACCTTGAATGGTAGGTCCTCCGCCAGGTGCCGCGACCCCACCGGTTGACCAGTCGACGTATATTGACGTACAATCGCTTGCAGGATATTGTTTTGACGCTGTGTTAGCATTTTTATCACTTCCCCTTTTAGCACTCTGTAGGGTCAAGTGCTAAACACACTGTATAATATACCAATCAGGGCCTTAAAAGTCAAGAAATGTCAAAATAATTATCAAAATAATTTGTAAGGAGATTTTTCAACAATGTGTAACGATGATCACCGTTATATTCAGCCCCATAACGCTAAGGAGGCCATGGAGGTCATCCAGCGGCTCTTCAATAAATACCGTAATGCCCCCTTGACGAACGAGCTGCTTGCCTACCACAATAACCTAGTTTACCGTCTCCAATCAGACATCAAGGAGGCTGCACAAAAAGAAGGCAACCCGGACCGGCTCAAAGAGATTGACCAAATGACCAATATTATGCGGTCCTGGACCAACCTCAAGCTGACCGGGCACCCCTTCAATGGTAAGATGCGGCACTTCCGTTTAGTGACGGATGACGGGCCAAAGTTCAAGCGCCGGGTCCACAAAATTCACCAAGGCAGTAGTCACCGCGCCAGCCGACATTAAGTTGAATTCGCTATTTAAAATAAATACACCCACTCGGTCAGTAAGACTGAGTGGGTGTATTTTTTATTGGGTTAGTTTAGAATCCCGCTGATTGACCACCATCAACCATGAAGTCGCCACCGGTGATAAACTTGGCGTCATCGGAGACGAGGAACGCAATCATGTTCGCCATATCCTCAGGTTCAGCGAACTTCTTCAATGGAATCTTTTCCATTTGCTTCTGCATGACTTCCGGCTGTAAGGCGGTGATCTCCTTAACCATACCGGTGTTCGTTGCCGCTGGCAAAACCGCGTTAACTCTGATCGGCTTTTCCTTCTGAGCACCATACAAGGCCGCCGACTTGGTCATCATTCTTTCGGCACCTTTGGAAGCACTGTAGGCAACAGCCACTGGTTCGGCATAGGATCCGGCCATTGAAACCATGTTGACAATGGCACCCCCGTTCTTCATGTTTGCCATCGCGTGCTTAACGCCCAGGAATGAGCCCTTGGCATTGACATCGAAGACCTTGCCCCAGTCGTCCAGCGTCTCGTGCTCCACGTCAGCCGAGCCACCAGTTATCCCAGCTGAGTTAACCAAAATATCAACGTGACCGAACTGGTTCATTACCGTTTTAAAGACTTGTTGCCAATTATCTTCATCGGCTACGTTTAACTTTTGGAACCTAAATTTCAAGAATAAGT
>DBOT01000087.1 GCA_002299975.1 Lactobacillaceae bacterium UBA639 | reverse complement strand
CTTCGCTAAGAAATGCTGAAAAAAGCCATATATTTTTTAAGCAGCCCGTGCCTGATATTCTGCACGGGCTGCTTTCTTTTCGACTAGTTACAATGATCGGCCACGAATTGCAGAAAGTGCTCGGCGGCGGTGGAGAGCTGGCGGTTCTTCTTCCACACCAGGACGTGACCAGTGGTCGTTGTTGGTGAGAACGGAACAAATGTTATGTGGGGATCCTGGAAGACATCGGCAACCCCCTTAATACCTAATCCATAGTAATGACCAGTCCGAATTAGCTCCATGGTATTGCTAGGCTGGGTGTTACTGGCACGAATGTTAAGCTTTCGCTGATCGAGTTTGAGGATGTCACTGACCTCGTCCCGGATGATGTTCCGGTGGGGAATAACTAGCGGCAGCTTATAAAGATCATCACGAGTAAAAGACTCTTTTTGTGCTAGCGGATCATCAGTACGGAGGATAATTCCCCACTGTTCGCGCTTAGGAAGGACAAGAAAGTTATACTTAGCGGCTTCCACTGGTTCAATTAGGCAGGCTAGTTCCGTAGCGGCTTCGTCGAGTTGGCGACGAAGGAAGTCACCGTCGCCATCGAAAATGTTGAATTGTACCGCAGGATGGCGCTGCAGGAACTGGTCGACAAGGTCCATCATGAAGGGGGATACGCTAGAGAAAACACAACCAAAATTAATGGTCCCGCTCAATTCATTGTAGTTTTGCTTATGAAGCTCATCTTTGGTCTGATCAATTAGCTGAAGTAAGGTTGTTGCCCGGCGTTGGAAAAGAACACCGGCCTGCGTTAATTCCATTTTGCGTTGCGTACGATCGAAGAGGGTGATCCCGAGCTCTTTTTCCAAATCCATGATTTGCCGGGAAAGGGTTGGCTGGGTGATATGAAGCTGTTTAGCAGCCTTTGTGATATTATTGACTTGTGCAACCGTTAGGAAGTATTTAATGACACGGGTATCCATGATGGTTGATCCTCCGATCTATTTTAAGGAAGTGTATTAAAGTGGCAAAACAAGCATTGATTTTATATTATTCACAGTTTGGTACAACGGCAAAATTGGCCAGTCAAATTCATAAATTAACCGACGCTGATATTTTACGGATCCAGTTAGCAGATAAAGCCTTCCCTGACGACATGGCTGCTACCGATAAGGTCTACAAGGAACAACGAACAAGTGGACAGTTACCTAAGATCGTCACGAAGCTGCCCAAGCTTGACTATTACGATGCTATCCTGGTCGGGGGACCGGTCTGGGATGGTCAGATCTCCTCGCCAATCATGCAGCTCTTGAAGCAATTACAGGGGTATTCAGGAGTCGTGGCCCCATTCAGTACGGGTTGGAGCGACACAGGTAATTACCAGCAGGACTTTGTTGCCCATGCGGGAAAACTGCAGGTGGCCCCCGGCTATCACGTTCTGTCCCATGCTACGCCGCACTTTACGGTGCCGACACTTGCTGCCTGGTTGCGTAAGCTGTAATTCATATAGTGAATGATTTAGCCTTTATAATAAGCATTTCACATTAGACATTTTATCCCTTATATTAAAGGTAATCAATACAACAAGGAAGTGCTTAACAATGGCAAAGAATGAAGAAGCAGTAAAGAATGACATGTTTGGCTTTGGTGACAAGAATGTGGCCTTTGCCAAGTACTTTATCGGGACCAGTTACCTTAATGGCCTGGTTAGCCCTGACGACAACGTTGATATTAACGTTTCTAACGTTAATTTCGAACCTGGTTGCCGTAATGACTGGCACATCCACCACGATGGTTACCAAATTCTCCTGGTAACAGCCGGTGAAGGTTGGTACCAAGAAGAAGGTAAGCCAGCACAATTACTGAAGCCTGGCGATGTTGTAACGATTCACGAAGGTGTCAAGCACTGGCATGGTGCCACCAAGGATTCCTGGTTCTCTCACATTGCCATTACTAAAGGAACTAGTGAATGGTGTGAAAAGGTAACTGATGATTACTACAACAAGCTTAGTAAGTAGGGGGTAGTTAGAATGGCTGAAAAACAAACTGCTGGTCGTGACCAATTGGGTGACTTTGCCCCAAAGTTTGCGGAATTGAATGATGACGTCCTTTTCGGTCAGGTTTGGTCCCGGGAAAAGGAATTAAAGCCGCGTGACCGGAGCATGATTACCGTAACAGCTTTGATTACTAAGGGTGCCTTTGAACAACTTCCTTACCACATGCAGACGGCTAAGAAGAATGGCATCACGAAGGAAGAAATCGTCGAAGTGATCACCCAGCTGGCCTTCTACGTTGGTTGGCCAAACGCTTGGTCCGCCTTCAACATTGCCAAGAAGGTTTGGGACTAACCAAATTTCAATGTTCATTAATACAGTCTAAAAGAGGAAAGTGGCTTAAGCGGTCACTTTCCTCTTTTGTTGGTATAATGGCAATACTACCAAGAAAGGGTGGAGACAGATATTGTCAATTAGCACTGATTTAAAGATCACAATTACCTACCTAATTGTAGTATTGGGAATCCCGGTATTAATGGTCATTGCTCTGACCTACATCAACCGGAGCTCTAAGCAGCGATTAGCCCAACGATTGGGAGCAAAATCAATTGTTTATATCGGTGGCCTTGGGGTAATTGTGCACGAACTCAGTCACCTCTTAGTCGCCCTTCTTTTTGGCCACCACATCAATAGCTTCCGTTTACTTATCACCGACGTTCCGGATAATGGGGGAGCACTCGGCTATGTTAACCACTCCTGGAATAGGAAAAACTATTACCAGTTTCTCGGTAATGCGTTGATTGGAACAGCGCCAATTTTTGGCTGTACGATTGTCCTTATCCTATTGACCCGCTTTTTAGTTCCTGGGTTTTATCAGTGGGGGTTGCAATATCTGGGTAATTTCCTAGGCATGACTGTCTCAACCAGTGTTCCAGTAGGTTCTGGCAACTGGCTTTTAACTATTATCTGGGTGGCCTTATCAATCAATATTACGATCGGTGGCTTTGACCTGAGTAATGCCGACCTCAAGAGTACCCTACCGGCGTTTGGTACCCTCCTGGTTATCATTGGTCTCTTACTATTTTTGTTGATAACACTGGGGATGACAGCCACTATTCATCATTATCTACTTATCCTATTAACCTGGTTTGTCCTAGTTATGACACTTTCACTTATCTGGTCAATACTGGTGAACCTATTAGTTCGAATATGAAATGAACCTCTAGAGCAAATCGTCTCTGGAGGTTCTTTTTATTGATGCGTTTCAGATTGTTGCCAAAAGGGGTAGCTCCGACATTCCAATTTAAGATCAAAGGCGTGTTTGCCGGGTTCCTCACCGTCGATCTGGCCATACTGGGCGGGAGTGATCCGGTAGTGGAGCTGCTGGCCACGGAAAAGATGGGCATAGCGTGACGAGGTTAACCGCCCACTAGCAAACATCAGCATTGACCATAGTAGGGTAGGCCAGTTGCTTTTTTCGACGACGACCAGTTCTAATTGCTCCTGATCAACCCGCTGATCAGGGGCGATCCGCATACCACCACCGATGTAGGGATGGTTACTGGCGACTAGGAGAAAGGCGCGATCAAAGCAGCGGGTTTGTTTCCCATTCTGTACTTGAGCCTGGAAGGCCGGTTGAGTGAAGAGCACGTGGATGGCCTTAAAAATATAGGAGAAGGTGCCGAGGTGGTGATGGTTAAGGAAAGCCTTGGCACGGGAATTATTAGTAGCGTGGACGATTGCAGCATCAAAGCCGATCCCAAAGTTGTTGATAAAAATTCCACTCTGCTGACGGCGAGCATCACGGTAGTAGCCGATATTGATTACGTGGGCGTGCTGATTATTAAGAATCTTTTTAAGAGCTTGCAGTGGCTTGGTTGAGATTCCGTAACCACGGGCAAAATCGTTTCCGGTACCCGCCGGAATGTAAGCTACCGGCAACGGCTGCTTTTGCTGACTCTCGACGAGGCCGGTAATTGCCTCGTGCAGGGTACCGTCGCCACCAACTACAATTAGGCAGTCGAGATCAGTCCGTTGGGTTGCCTGTTTTGCTAACTCGCGGGGATGGCCGGCATATCGACTGATGGTATGATCGAACTGAAGCCGGGGATTAGCAGTAAGGTAGTTACTGATTTGTTGCCAAGCCAATTTACCCTTGCCACCACCAGCACATGGATTAACGAGAAAAAGATATTTCAATTATTAGCCTCCCTTCTTATAATTGACGATTATCATTATAACGCACGACAGGGTTAGCTTATACGATATTAGGCGGAATGGTGAAGCATCGGATAACATTTGTATCATGGTAATACAATCTTGGTCCAGGCGTCGGTACCCAGACGGCTATGTAGTATGATGGGAGATAGTTTGCATGAACAATTTAATGGCAACAGCGGTTCTTTTCGTATTAAACTAATAGCAGGCTTTGAAAATGAGAGGGGAATAATGTGGCAACACCAACCGACATCCTACATACTAATTTTGGCTTTGATCATTTCCGTGATGGACAGGAGCAGGTTATCAAACAGGTCCTCAATCATCAGAATACCCTGGCCGTCATGCCGACCGGGGGCGGGAAGTCCTTATGCTACCAAATTCCGGCGCTGGTCAATCCGGGAGTGACGATTGTTGTATCGCCGTTACTTTCCCTAATGAAGGACCAGGTGGATTCACTTCGTCAAAATGGAATCGCAGCAGCGGCTCTTAACAGCACGACACCGCGTGAAGAGGTCAACCCGATTCTACGGAGTGCCTACAATAGGGAGACTAAGCTACTATATGTCACCCCCGAGCGGCTGGCAATGGAATACTTCCAGTACCAGCTGAGTTTTCTCAACATCAACCTGGTCGCAATTGATGAGGCCCACTGTATTTCTCAATGGGGACATGATTTTCGGCCGGCTTACCGGCAGCTTAACGCGGCAATCCAACGACTTAAAACAAATCCGACCATTCTCGCCCTCACCGCGACCGCGACGCCTCAGGTTCAGGCAGATATCGGTGAACAGCTGATGATTCCCCAGGAGAACTTTGTCATCACCAGCTTTGCCCGTCCTAATATCAGCTTTCGGGTAGCTCATCCGCAAAGCAGTACCCGCCAGTACATCGTTAAATATCTGACGGCCCACCAGGGAGAGGCCGGGATCATCTATGCCAATACACGTAAACGGGTAGAATCTCTAACCGCTTTTCTTAATGACCGGGGCTTTCAGGCAGCAATGTATCATGCCGGAATGACACCAGAAGATCGGGCACGGGTGCAAGACGACTTCCAATTTGACCGGGTACCGGTGATCGTGGCTACGAATGCATTCGGGATGGGAATTGATAAAAGCAACGTCCGCTTTGTCCTGCATGCGACCAGTGCTAAGAACCTAGAATCCTATTATCAGGAAGCCGGGCGGGCCGGACGTGATGGCTTACCGAGTGAAGCGATAATGCTCTACCACGCCAATGATATTCAGCAATATCGCTGGTTCATTGATCAATCAACCGCCGATGATCAATACCGGGAAGTTCAATACGAGAAGCTCCAGGCAGTTACGGACTACGCCAACGCTCCCCGCTGTCTCCAGCAGCAACTTGTCGAGTACTTCGGTCAAACCTGTGAACCCTGTGGGCACTGTAGTAACTGTACAGATGACCGCCAATTAGAAGATATCACATCCACTGCTAAGGCAATCATTGCGACGGTTAACGAATTACACGGGCGTTTTGGTAAGTCGCTAGTTGCCAAGGTGGTCACTGGATCCCATGACCAGCGAGTTCGCCAACTCCAAGTTGATCAGCTCGAACATTACGGGGCCCTCAAGCTTTCCCAGCAGACCGCCGGAAGTCTGGTGGACTACCTGGTAGCAACGGGCTTTCTCAAGCTTGAGGGCGGTCAATTTCCGGTTGTCCAGGTTGGCAATGCCGGCTGGCGAGTCCTAGAGGGTAAGGCTACGATTCAACGCCGTGTTGAGCCGCAACCAACTAAGGTGGCGACTAAGGTCGAAGAGACACCCGAGCAGGCAGCCTTATTTGAGTGCTTGCGTAAACGGCGCTTAGAGCTCGCCCGCGATCAAGCCGTGCCACCATTCATGATCTTTTCGGACCGAACTCTCCATGATATGGCCCGTCTGCAGCCCCAAACGCCTGCCGAGTTCCTTGAAGTGAATGGGGTTGGGCAAGCCAAATTGAAGAAATATGGACAAATCATGATGGATGAGATTGGCGCCTACTTATCCGGAAATGATGATTAAAAATAAAACCGTATCTACGATGACTGAGTGTCACCGCGGATACGGCTTTTGTTATGCATTAGTTTTCATCAGCATCAACGTACAGATGACACCAATGAGGGCGAAGATAGCACCGACGTACCCAACCTGACCAACCGGCATGAAGTTAACACTGATTGCGGCTACCAATGAGCCAATCGAAACACCAACGTTAGTACAGATGGGGTTGAGGGAAGAAGCCAGACTCATTGCCTCCGGGTAGTCCCGTTCAGCGACGTTAAGGAACATCACCTGGAGGATCGATCCGGGCATTCCCAGCACAAAGCAGATCAGGCACAGGAGGATAATGCCAAGCCAGGATAGGTGAAAGGCAATTCCCATCAAGAGGAGCATGATCAGGCAAGCAACACTGATCTGCGGCATTTTTCTTATCCCGTAGCGACTGGAGATGACTCCGGCACAGGTGTTACCGATGATGAACATCACCCCAATGACTCCCAATAACCAATTTAACTAGGAAATAGGCTTGTATTTGATCAGCAATGTAGTAGAATAAGATTGCAAGCGGATATTACCGCCTGCATAGCAGTATTACAATTTAAAGAACCATATTATGAAAGTTTTATTTTTGGTGCGTTAATTAAGAACGCAATATTTAGGGAAAGGTTCTGTTGATAGAGTCACATGAAGGGGCTTAGTGTATGCCCATTTGTGTTACTTTATTATACTTTCCTGAACTAATAGAACTCTCATAATATGGCTCTTTTGTGTAATACTGCTTTTTTTCGTCGCAATGACCAGTTTCTCGAGTGAATGGAGGAAATATATATGCAAATGATTGGTTTTAACAATTCGACAAAACAACCGACCGCAACCCCATGGAAAGATCGCTATCAACAAGATGCCACTATCTTTGGTAAGCAGACTTACCTGCCGATCGACTTTCACCACGCCAGAAATGATAACACCCTGGTGGTGGGTTCCAGTGGGACCGGTAAAACCTACTCGTTTGTTGAGCCCAATGTTTTGCAAGCAAATGCCAACTACGTGATCGCGGATGCTAAGGGCGACATCTTGGCCGATACTGGTCGTAGCCTGCAGGCCCAGGGTTACCAGTTGCAGGTGCTGAACCTGGTTGACCTCCAGCACTCGATGACCTATAACCCGTTTTACTACATGCAAAGCCAGATGGACGTGATCTCATTTGCTCATCAGGTGGTCGCTGCCGATGTCACGGGCCAAGACGACAGCCATGGCAAGTTTGACGATCCCTTCTGGACCAACGCACCGGCCAGTTTGCTGGCGTCGTTGATCATGTTTACCAAGGAATTCTTGCCCGCTGATGAGCAGACGATGGGAACGGTGACCCGGCTGTTTGAACTCATTGATCGTCCCGATGAGGATGTCAATGCGGTCCTGGCATCACTTGGCTGTTCACCGTCAGTTGGTGAATACCATTTTGACCATGCCGAATATGATGACGGCAGTCTGATTCCGGTCAGCCTGGGGGAGCGGCTGTTCTCCTGGGTCGAGAAGCAGAATCCGCAATCAGTTGCCCTGCGGATGTGGAACAGCATTACCCGGAGCCGGGACTCACAAAGGACCTGGAGCAGTATCGTGGGTATCCTGGGGACGGCCCTGTCGCCGTACATGCTCAGTGACGTGCCAGCAACCAGCTCGACTTCAGCCGTCTCCTCGAGCCTAAGACGGCCATGTTTATCCTGTACGATGATGCCGATCCCGCCAAGAACTTCATTGCCAACGTCTTCTACGCACAGCTCTTTCGCTTTTTGTACCACCACGCCTTTCAAATGCCCGCTAATCGGCTGAAGACCAAGGTGCGCTTCTTCCTGGATGATTTTAAGAACATCCAGGTTCCCCACTTTGATGACTACCTGGCAACCGCACGGAGTCGTAACATCTCGCTGTGCATGATGGTTCAAGACGAATCGCAACTGGCAGCGAAGTTCGGAGAGAATGCCGGAAGTGTGATCGGTAACTGTGGGGCCTACCTGATGACGGGGACGACCGACCTGACGATGGCTAAGACGGCGGCCGACCGTTTCAATCGGGATGCTCAGGCCATCCGCCAACTGGGGGAGAGCACCTTCCTGCTGGATGTCAGCGGCTACTTGGCGCCGGTGGATCGTTACGACTTCCACGACCATCCTAACTATCAGTCAGAAAGGTTAGAGATTAATCAAGCCTACCAGACACCACAACCGACATTATCATGGCCAAAGCTTTCGACAATCCTTCAGCAGCTGCCCAATGAACACCGGGTTGATAATGATGATCCGGAGATAGATGATGATCTTGACTCTTTGTTTGGCGACTTGCCAATGTGATCGGTGATCCGACCGCTCACTGGAAATATTCCCAGTGGGCGGTCTTTTGTTTTTAAAAAATTAAAATTTAGTCTTGCATTACTCTAAGAACTGTTATATTATAATGGCAATCAAATTAAAGAATGCTTAGAAAAGATGAGTAACATTCTAATGCAGTTACAGAGAACCGCGCTTGATGAGAACCGGTACTGCTCAGGAATGTGAAGATGGTCTTGGAGCAATAGCGAGTTGCGAGCGGTCACGTAAGCAACTCCCGGGTGGCGCCCGGTACAGCGCCTGGGTCTACCGGTAGAGGTGTACCCAACGAGGGTATGGTCGTGAGGCTGTACCGAATTAGGGTGGTAACACGTTAAT
>DBOT01000028.1:5336-7575 GCA_002299975.1 Lactobacillaceae bacterium UBA639 | reverse complement strand
CCACTGAACTACTTCCGCATGTCGTCCTTGACAACAGAAATAATAATATCAAGATTTCCGTGAAATGGCAAGGACTTTTTGTAAAAAAGTTAAATTAAATTTTACCGGGCCTCCAAAGCACTATAAACACGGGCTTAGATGACTGTTACTTTTCTACCAGGCCAGCAGGATCAGTCATCCTGGTAGTGCAAATCATCATACTTCTGATCTGCCTGCTGCTGTGCCATGGCCTTGGTGGGGTAATAAACTGCCGTTACCCAGTTTTCGGCTCCTTCACCGACAACCAGGACTTTGACTGGCTTTCCATCAATGTTTTCGGTTTTGACCATGTACGAGGTCCCGTCGCCGGCACCCTGGAACCACCCCTGAACATTCAGCCAGGTACCACCATCATCGTGAAAAAACTGGGTACGGCCCCAATCCTTGGTTGCACTGACCTGCTCATCACTTGGCTGTTCATTGTCTCGAGCATACTGGGCATCCTGATGATAGAGCTTAAGGTCGTCACCATCAATGACCATGGCATGATCAGAAATAGTCATCGTTGAATCATCGTCATTATCAGCGGAGTACCAAGTCCCCTGCATATCACCTGGTACCTCAAATGGCCCCTTATTGCCGTACTTACCAGTTGCACTATCACTGTGCCCTGCAGAGCTCGAACTACTACCGCTGATAGCACCGCCACTCTTATCAACCACCTGGGCGTTCTTCGCCAGATCATTGACCAGGGCACCTTGGCCATGCTGATTGATGTACTTAGCCATTGCCGACTTGCTAATCGTGGCCAACTTTTTAGCCTGTTTTCCTGGCTGGGCACCTTGGTAGAGCACCACCTTATCGTTCTGGTCAATCGTGTACACTAACCCGGTCGCTTGACCCCCAGCAGTAACCTCATAGGCCATCCCCTGGCCGTTATCACTAAGCCGATACCGACTAGTCGGGTAGAGATTCACCTGCAAACCTGATTGGCGGGCCTGCTTAGTCGTCTGGGCCCACTGACTACCATAGCGATTGCCAGCATAGGCCGTGACGAGACTAACCACCTGCTGCGGTGACATCCCCTGAGCATTAATCTGGACACTGGATTTCTTAGCAACCAAACTCGTCGAAGAACTGGTGCTCTCTTTTCCTTGGCTAGTCGAATTGTTTCCACAACCAGCTAGTGCTAAGGCGGCCAGTCCTGTCACCAATACTATTCCCGTCTGTTTTCTGTTCAATGCAAACCCCTTCTCCCAAAAATCACTTATAGTCCTATTATAGCGCTGATTAGTGTTTAGAGATCCAGAATCCGCAAACTACTCTGCCACTGGGCAGTAAAATCGTCCTGTTGCCATTCATTGATCCGCTTGTTACGAACTCCCACTGCCTGGTTCAGGTAGGTAACGCCATTATGCTCTAGCGGGGGATGAATGCCGTGAAGGTGACCATAGAAAGCATACTTGACGTTCCCGGTTGATTCTAAAAGGTCCCCCAACCGATCACTCCCCATCATGGCTGTGATCATTTGATAGAAGCGTTCGCGCCGGGGCGTGTTGACCCCTGCTGGCCGAGGTGCTAAAAGCTCATGGCGAGGTGCAAAGTGTGTCAGGAAGAGTACCCGTTTCCCCGCATCCTGGGCCGCCGCTAGTTGAGCCGTCACCTGGCTGAGGACGTTATTCATCCGTTCCTGGTCATCCCCGGGCTGCTCAATTTCACTATCCAGCCAGTAAACTCGCTTCCACTGCCGTACGGCTATCGAATCATCACGATAGGTCGAAAAGGAGTAATCATACCAGCCATTGTTCCCGATCATCCGCCAATTTGTTCCCGGGAGGTCAACATAGTGTCGATGCAGGTAACCGGGTGCTGATAAGTGCTCAATCTGATCATAGGAAGCATGTTGAAGGAGGTCATGGTTACCCGCAATGTAGTAGACATGCACCCGATCAGCTAGCCGGTGTTGAAGGTCAGTCATGTATTGCCGTGTCTGGGTAAAGTCATTGAAGAGGTCCCCAGCGTAAAAGTAGTATTGGACACTATGATCCTGCAGATACTGGGCCTGCATCGCCAGCGCCGCAGCTGGATCGACCTGGTTGACGTCGAGATGATTATCACTGCTAATTGCAATTCGTACCATTTCGTTTTCCTCCTAAAATAAAGAAAGCATCCCGTTTTTGGAATGCTTTCTAGTTTACCGATTTTTGTTAACGCGTCAAGAATTGCATCCTGGCACCGATAATCTTGTTGACCGCCGGTG
>DBOT01000028.1:3020-5302 GCA_002299975.1 Lactobacillaceae bacterium UBA639 | reverse complement strand
ATTCCATCCTTAACGTGAAGCGCCTTGAATGGGAAGGTTGCGCGATAGGTGACCACGCCAGGATCAGCAGCCTGCTTCAGCGAATCAATCACCGTTTCACTCGCCTTTGAACCCGTCAGTAGCTGGGTGAAGACCCCCGGCAAGTTTACCTGCAGGACCTTGGACAAGAAGGCCACCTCGGGCAGCGGCAGCGGCTGGACCCCTACCTGATGGAATTCATTCCCAGCCTTAACAAAGATAACCTGGTACAGTCCAGGAGTATCCTGGCTCATAACCGCATTACTTGCCTGGTCACTTACCGTTTGGAACTCGTAGTCCGGAACCTCAGCCGGGTAGCGAATAGCGGTTGACTGGTAATTCAGTTGTTCTGGCGAGAGCAGGTTCGTCGTCGTTCCCAGTGGGTAGGCATACTCCCCATCGAAAATGTAGTTGAAGGCCACCAGCTTGTTTGCCCGACTATCCAGTTGCGGTAGCCGGGCATCAGGCAGGATGATCAAGCGGCTGTCGAGTTCAACCTGTGTGAGGCTGGCTAATAACTGGGTATAGGAAGCTGGCACGAACAGCAACTGGGGCTGCTCCACCTTCAGAAGCTGGAGAATGTTCTCTGGAGTTGGTGGTTCCAGGTAACGCTTGTCACTCAAATCGCCAACCAAAGCCACTGAACTCGGGTTGGTATCAACAATCACCGTGTGATACCCCTCCTGGTGCAGCTGTTTCATCATGGAGGCGACAAAGTAGTCACCGGCATTACTGAGTCCCAGCCGTAAGCCCCCGGTGCCAATTACCATGGCACTGGGTTGGGCCGTCTTGGTCCCCTCATTTTCATCCTCTAGGGCCGAGTAGAAACTACTGGTATGCTGGTCAAATTCCCCGGCTGAGGGTTCGATCTCCTTATACTTAGCCGTAATCTGGTGATCCACCAGCATCTGATAGATCCGGTGCGGGGTAGTCTTCCATAACCGGGCAATCAGCTGGTTACTCAGGCCGTACCCTTTAGCCTTGATCAAGACTGGTTCCTTATTTGGGTTATCGATGACCTCCCTGATCAAGAGCCGCATCTTATTGATCTGGTCGAAGTAGAAGGGATCAATCTTGGTCATCTCCGTCAATTCATCGACGGAGTAACCCCGGTCCATCGCATCAATCAGGACGAAGAGTCGCCCAGCCTCGGGGTGGACCAATTTAACGATCAACTCGTCGTCTGATAGCTTCTTCTGGGCTGCCAAGTGAAAGTCAGCGGGCTCACGGTAACGGGACTCAATGGCCTTGAAGAGGGCCTCAATTGGGCTTCGACCAACCCCAAAAACCGTTCCAACTGATTTCTTCTCCGTCCCCAGTAGCCGACTTGCCTCGGGAATCTCGTTGAACCCCCAGACCGGTACCCGGGCCGCAATGTGATCCATTGTCGGTTCTACTAGTGCGGCATGGTGAACATAGTTGGGGCCCAGGTCAATATCACGCAGGAGTTCCCCTGCATAGAGCTGGGCACAAACCTTGGCAATCGGGTAACCGGTCGACTGCTCAACAAAGGAGGTCATCCGGTCAAAGTATGGGCTGTTCTTGATGACATAGAACTTATCATTTTCCGAGTTGAGGGCAAACTGGACATGGTTAATCCCGACAATCCGCAACTTTCGGGTGATTGCAAAGGCGGTATCCCGCATATCCTGAATCTGCCGATCAAGAAGGGTCTGGGGCGGGTTAAAGGCCACCGAATCACCAGCGTGAATCCCGATTGGGTCCATGTCCTCAATCATCGAGAGCATCATCATCGTTCCCGAAGCATCACGCTGCACGACGACCTCGATTTCCTTATACCACGCCAGGCTCTGCTGGACCAATACCTGCTCAGCCCGGGATTGACTCAGGCAGCTCTGCACTGCCGATGCCAATTCCCGTTGATCATGAACGATCCGTCGGGTACTGTTACTCTTTGGCAGGACCGAACGGATAATTACCGGGTACCCCAACTTCTGCGCCTCTTCCAGGGCATCCTGATAGTTGCTGACCGTCACTACTGACTTCATCGGCGCATCCATCTTATGTAGCGTCCGACTAAGCAGGACTGGGTTATTCACCTGGCGGACCGTCGCCTCAGGGACTCCCAGCAACTTAATATCACGTTTTTGAATAATCCCCTTTTCCAAGAGCTCCTGGGTCAGCTCAAAGGCGTGCTGGTTCCCTACCGTCGGCAAGATGGCCTGCGGGTGGTAGTGCTCAATCAGCGTGACCAGATTCTCAACATTCAGGGGACCGATGCAGGCGTGATCAACCGCCGCCCG
>DBOT01000028.1:1730-2890 GCA_002299975.1 Lactobacillaceae bacterium UBA639 | reverse complement strand
TCAAGCTCGTCACCGTGCTGGACATCGTTAGCCCCGGCACCAATCACCAAGACCGATTTAATTGCTGGTTTTGGCATTAACGACGCGCCTCCTTCCGCTTCATGATATCAAGGAATTCATCAAACAGGCCGTCCGTCTCATCGGGGCCTGGTGCCCCATCCGGGAAGAATTGGACAGAGAAGGCTGGGTAATGCCGGTGACGAAGGCCCTGAATACTATTATCAATCATGTCCACGTAGGTAATGAACAGTTGAGACCGATCGACCGTCTGTGGATCGATATGGTAACCGCCACCCTGGTTAGCATAGACAACGTGATCGGTGATGATCTCCTTTAAAGGATGATTCATCCCGTGGTGTTCAACCGGGTTCTGCTTAACCGTTGCCCCATTAGCAATCGCAAATAGTTCATGACCGAGACCAATCGCAAACAACGGTACCTTGGTCTGGATCTGCTGGATCATCTCCAGAACCGAGCGTTTGATACTGTTAGGATTACCGGGACCACTGGACAGAACTACCCCATCCGGATCCAGGCGCAGAATCTCTTCCGCAGTAGCAGTGTACGGGAGGACCGTGACATTGCACTTCCGGCGACTGAGTTCCCGCAGGACCCCATTTTTCAGGCCAAAGTCAACGACCACCACACTCATCCCCACGCCCGGATTAGGGTATGGCTTTGGTGTAGCCACCTGGGCGACCTGCTGATTGGTCAAGACCGTGGCGTGGAGCTGGTCGAAGGCGTGATCGTCTGGAACTGGAACAATACTTCCCTTCAGCGGTTTGCCAGCATCGCGTAGCTTGTGAATGACCGCCCGGGTATCGATATTGGTGATTCCCGGAATGTTCATCTGCTTGAGGTAGCGATCAAGCGTCTGCTGCTGAGGATTATCGGCCCCGACATTTGACAGTGAGCGCACAATGACCCCCTTGATCGTCGGGACGATCGTCTCATAGATATTACGTTGGATACCATAGCTCCCGATGTTCGGCTGGGAAAACACCACGATCTGGTTATTGTAGATCTGATTGGTGATAATCTCCTGGTAACCAGTCATGCTGGTATTGAAAACCACCTCACCAAAGGTTACCGCAGGGGCCCCGAAGCCCTCACCGGCAAAAGTGGTTCCATCTTCAAATATTAGGTATCGTGCTGTCACT
>DBOT01000028.1:1433-1670 GCA_002299975.1 Lactobacillaceae bacterium UBA639 | reverse complement strand
AATTTCAAGAATTTAATTATCAATCTTGTCAAGCTTGTCTAACATTTCCTGGAAGTACGGTGGCAAGGGGGCCGTAAACGTCAACTGCTTGCCAGTCCGGGGATGCTTGAAGCCGAGCAGGCGCGCATGTAAGTATTGACCGTTGCCCGGCAATGTCTTTCGCGGACCGTAAAGCGGATCCCCAGCCAGGGGATGACCGATATACTTCATATGAACCCGAATCTGGTGGGTCCGCCC
>DBOT01000028.1:254-1381 GCA_002299975.1 Lactobacillaceae bacterium UBA639 | reverse complement strand
TAAGCACCTTGAAGTGGGTGACCGCGTGCCGACCGTCAGCAACCACTGCCTGCTTCTTACGATCCTTCGGCGACCGGCCTAGCGGTGCATCAATTGTCCCCTGGTCCTCCTTGATCACTCCATGGACTAAGGCTACGTACTCCCGCTCGTTGGTCTTAGCCTTGAGCTGAGCAGCCAGCGAACGGTGGGCCATGTCATTTTTAGCCACCATCAATAGTCCTGAGGTGTCCTTATCAATCCGGTGGACAATCCCCGGCCGGAACTCACCATTGATCGTTGACAGTGGTGAATGATAGAGCAGCGCGTTGACCAGGGTGTGGCCGGGATGTCCGGGTGCCGGATGAACAACCATCCCCTGGGGCTTATTGACGACAATCACGTCATCATCTTCGTAGACAATGTCGAGTGGGATATTTTCCGGTACTAGGTCAATCTTCTTCGGTTTCTCCGGGGTAATGGTGACCACGTCCCCCACTGCCAGTTTATATTTAGGCTTTACCGGCTGATCGTTTACCTTGACGTGGCCGTCCTCAATCCACCGCTGGATTTGGGAACGCGAGAACTGCTTAAAGTGGTGGCCTAATTGCTTATCGATTCTCCCCGTCAGCTCCGCAGTGATTACCAGTTGTACTGGTTCGTCCATCTTATCAATCATCCTCCCGTAAAATTGCTACAATCAAGATCAGCACCCCGATGGTCAGGCACGAGTCAGCCACGTTAAACACCGGAAAATTAACGAAGAGCAACTCAAACATGTCGACCACGTAACCATGTACTAAACGGTCAATGAAGTTACCAAGCGTCCCCGCCAAAACCAGGGCTAAACCAATCATCAGGGGCCACTGGTGGCGCCAACGAAACATCAGGTAGCCAATGACCGCGATCGCCACCACCGAAATAATGGCAAAGAACCACTGCTGCCCCTGAAGCATGCTCCAGGCCGCTCCATCATTATGTAGGTCAGTCAGCGCCAGGACACCCGGGATAACCACGTGACTGGTACCGAGGGCAATAGAGGTCGCTATCCAGTGTTTTACCAGTTGGTCAAGCACCACTAACACCACTACGAGAATTAGACTGATACTAATGGTCACGATCTGCACCCTCTACCTGATCGTCAAGTGCCA
>DBOT01000028.1:0-233 GCA_002299975.1 Lactobacillaceae bacterium UBA639 | reverse complement strand
CTTCAAGCGCTTAATCGCCTTTTTACTGAACGTGAAGTTTAATACCTCACCATTGACGGTCATGGTTACCGTATGCTTAGTAAACCGTGGCTGCCGAATATCAGCCAACGGAATCATCAGGTAGTCACGCTGGAGTAAGCGACTAAAGACCAGCTTAGTCGGGGTGATTAACACCGTCCGCCGCTTGATCTCCAGAAATGTTAAAATAACAAAGGCTGCAAAGAAAACGGCGG
>DBOT01000104.1 GCA_002299975.1 Lactobacillaceae bacterium UBA639 | reverse complement strand
CCTTACCGAATATCATAGAACCTAGAATTTTTTGAAAAATACTTAAAGTTATCTTAATTCATGTTAGAATATTTCTGTATTTGGTCTTAAATAAAGAAATGAAGTTTATGGTGTTTTTATTATGCGAATCAAAAATCTCTTAATTATTTTAGCGGTAATTGCCGCGGCTATTCTAATCATCCAATATATCCGGCAAGTTCGGAACATCAGACGGGGAAACCGCTTTGTTAGTGGCGGCCGGGTATTCTTAAACTGGTTGATGGCAATAATCCTAGTGGGAAGCTTGGTTGGGATTGGTGTCCAGTCCTTTGCTTCCCGGCGTGAAGCTTCCTCTGAACCGACTAAGGTTAGTGAACCGGTTAAAGAGAACAGTGAATCGACTGAAGATGTCGAAGTCACCGTTAACTTTAAGAAGAAGGTCCGTTTGGATGAGAACGGTACTGCTAAGGTTAAGTTTTTGATTTCACCCAAAACAAAGGTTGTCGTTAAAGGACATCGAAGTGGGGTAGTCTTTGAGACCTTCAAGGCTAGCTCAGGGAATGCAGTTGTTACCAAGCGGATGACCTTTGATACCCCGGGAACCTATGACATTGTGGCTACTCGTGGCAAGAAGAAGGTTGTTAAGCACCTTAAGGTTGAAGATTATACGGAATCAAGCTCCTCTGAGAGCAGCACTTCTAGCAGTTCAAGTCAGTCTTCCAGCAGTAGTAATAGCAGTAATGGTAGTAATAACAATACTGCTAATAGCAGTAATGCTGGTGGCGGTAGTGGTAGTGCAAACACCAGCGCTGGTAATAGTTACCAAGGAAGCAATCGGGGCGGCGGTAGTAGCTACCGGCGGCCAACCTATGGCGGTGGCAACGGTGGCGGTGCTCGTCCAAGCACGACCCCGAGTCAGCCTACTTACAGTGGTGGCGGTGCCATCTCTGATCAGCCAGAATAAATACGAGTAATGTGGGAATACGGAGTAAGGAGTTCTTATTCCGTATTTTTTAGTTTAAATTATTAGTGGCGTGTAGTAGAATAATCAATCGTTATGTACCTAACTATTTTGTGAGGAGTGATAAACGTGGTGGTCACCGATGAAGAATTCTTTAAGCGGTTGGCGAGTCTGGTTAAGGATATTAATAACACCATTCACTATTCTGCCTTGCCGTCCAACTTTCGGGGCCAAGGGCGGATCATTGAGTTGATCGCTCGCCACGAGGGATGCACCCAGCGCGAACTGGCCGGTTTAGCACAAATCAAACCGGGGTCATTAACTGAGGTTATGGAGCGCTTGGAACGTAACCAATACGTGGTGCGGCGGCGTGATGAACGGGATCGCCGGATGATCAGGGTTTACCTAACCGAGCAGGGATGCCGCTTTCACGTTCAGCTAGATAAGCACCGAATTGCCTTCGCCGACCGGCTACTCAGTGATGTTACTCCCCAGGAACGGGAGCAGTTTATCCGGGTGGTCGCCAAGATGCAAACCCAACTCCATAAATACTATGGTGAGATATTGAAGAAAGAGGAAAGGGATGAAGATAAGTGATTAAGATAGCCAAGAAGAACTTGGTTTGGTGGGCAACTACCCTGGCAGTAATTTTCCTGTTGATTCAGGTTGCCTGTGACCTCTATCTGCCGACGATTACGTCCGACCTAGTTGATAAGGGGATCATGCAGCAAAACATGCACTTCATCTGGCGTGAGGGTGGTCTAATGCTCCTAGTAGCGGCCATCGGTCTAATCGCTGCGGGTGGCAATGTCTACTTTGCTGCCACCCAGTCTATGCAGGTCGGAGAAAAACTACGGCGCCAGATTTTTAGCAAGGTGCTGCGCTTCTCCAGCAAGGAGGTCAACGCCTTTGGGGACTCTTCGCTGATCACCCGGTCAACCAACGATATCGTGCAGATTCAAAACGTGATGGTTCAGGTATTACGGATGATGCTCCAATCACCAATCATGCTGGTGGCAGCCTGTGTGCTGGCCTACATTCGGGAGCCGCGGCTGACACGGGTATTCCTGATCAGTCTGCCGATCCTGGCGGTGGTTGTGGTGATTGTGATGTACTTTGCGGTTCCACTGTTTAAGAGCATTCAGAAGAAGACAGATAAGATCAACCTGGTCTTCCGTGAAGGATTGACCGGGGTCCGGGTCATCCGGGCATTTCGTCAGGAGCGGCGTGAGCAGGATCGTTTCAAAGCCGCAAACGAAGATTATACCCAGACGGGAATTAAAGCCTTTACCCTGGTCTCCTTCCTCTTCCCAGTGATGACGTTGATTCTCAGTCTGACGAACGTCGGCATCATTCTGTTAGGTAGTCATCTGATTGCCAACATGACGATGCAAGTGGGGAATCTGATCGCCTTTATGACCTACGCTACCCAGATCATGATCAGCTTCATGATGCTGTCGATGGTCTTCGTGTTTGTCCCACGGGCCTCGGCTTCAGCTAGCCGGGTAAACGCTGTTCTGGATATGCCAATCAGTGTTGCCGACTTGCCAGCAGATCAGCAAATCAAGATTGACCCAGCTCATCCGGCGTCACTAAGCTTTGACCACGTTAATTTTCGTTATGATGGTGCCGAAAAATTAGCCCTCCAGGACCTTAACTTTAAGGTCAAGGCTGGCCAGACTTTGGCAATCATCGGGGGAACCGGGGCTGGTAAATCCACCCTGGTTAACCTCATTCCGCGGCTTTTCAATATTGAGAGTGGGAAGATTGAGGTTGATGGTCAACCAATCGAGCAGCTCAGCCAACATGACCTTCACCAGGTGATTTCAATTACCCAGCAGAAGGCGGTCCTTTTCACCGGAACGATCCGGTCCAACCTGCAGTTTGGTAATCCACAGGCCACTGATGATCAAATGTGGCGCGCTCTGGCGATTGCACAGGCCGCTGATTTCGTAAAGGAAGCCGGGGGCCTCGACGCTGTGGTTGAACAGAACGGGAGCAACTTCTCTGGTGGTCAACGGCAGCGGTTGGCAATTGCCCGGACAATTATCAAGCCGGCCTCCATCTACATCTTTGATGATTCCTTCTCGGCCCTGGACTTCAAGACGGATGCCGAGCTGCGGATGGCCCTGCGTCAGGATAAGCAGGTTCAGCAGGCCGTGACGGTGATCGTAGCCCAGCGGGTTTCTACGGTTGCCGATGCCGACCTGATCATCGTCTTGGATGATGGAAAGGTTGTCGGCCAGGGGACCCATGCCGAGCTGAAGGCCCATAACAAGACCTACCAGCAGATCGTTAACTCACAGATTCAGAAGGGGGATGAGGAACGTGCGGAACGCACCAGCCAAGACTAGGAAGGCTAAACACTTCTGGCCGACTACTAAGCGGCTGATCGATTATTTGCGGCCATGGAAGGCGGGCGTAATTTTCTCAATCTTCCTGGCAATTGTTTCGGTCATCCTTTCAATTATCGCCCCGAAGATTCTGGGGGAAGCAACGACGATCATTTATAACGGGGTGATGAAGGGCTATGCGGCGATTAAGGCCGGGCACCACCTGACGACCCTGCCGATTGACTTTCACCGGATCATGATCATCGGGGTGACGGTCATCCTGCTGTATGTTTTCTCAGGACTCTTTAGCTTTGCCCAGCAGATCATTATGACCCGGATCTCGCAGCGGGTGGTTTATAACCTGCGGCAAGACCTAGAAGAGAAGATGGGGCGGGTCCCCGTCAGTTTCTACGATACTCACAGCAATGGTGATATCATGAGTCGGATGGTCAACGATATGGATAACATTGCCGGTACCCTCCAGCAGAGTTTCATCCAGATCATCACCAGTGTGATCACCTTCGTCGGGGTACTAATCTTGATGATTACGATTAGTTGGAAATTAACCCTGGTGGCCTTGATCACCATCCCGCTGAGCCTGGCGGTGGTGGCCTTCGTGGCCCCAACTGCCCAGCGGCTCTTCAGCCGTCAGCAGGCAGAACTGGGGAAGATTAACGGTCAGGTTGAGGAAACCTATGCCGGACACACGATTGTCCGGACCTTCAATAAGGAGGAAGATGAGGAACGGCAGTTTGCCGAAAAGAACCATAATTACTACCGGGCAGCCTGGAAAGCCCAGTTCTTCTCTATCCTGATCTTCCCATTGATGAACTTCATCCGGAACCTTGGTTACCTAATGGTGGCCGTTGTGGGGGCCATTCAGGTTATTCACGGCCAGATTACGTTAGGCAATGTCCAGGCCTTCCTCCAATACACCAACCAATTCTCACAGCCGATTACCCAGATCGCTAACCTGAGTAGTACTATTCAGCAGACGGTCGCATCGGCGGAACGAATCTTTGCTGTCTTGGATGAATCAGAGATGAGTGAAGACCTGGTACCAGACCATCCATTGACCACTAAGCCAGTGCCGAAGATCGAGTTTCAACATGTTCAATTTAGTTACCAGCCAAGTGAACCGTTGATTGAAGACTTCAACCTGCAGGCACCGGCTGGGCATATGGTGGCGATTGTCGGGCCAACCGGGGCCGGGAAGACCACCATCATCAACCTGCTGGAACGCTTTTATGAGATTCAGGGTGGCCACATCTATCTTGATGGCCATGATACCCGATCAATGACCCGGCATGACCTGCGGCAGCATATCGGAATGGTCCTTCAGGATACCTGGTTATTCACCGGTACGATCATGGACAACATCCGCTTTGGTCGAGAAAACGCGAGCGATGAGGAAGTCTATCAGGCAGCCAAGATGGCCTATGCCGACAGCTTCATTCGGGAGCTGCCGGATGGCTATCAGACGGTTCTGAACGAGTCGGCTTCCAACATCTCCCAAGGGCAGCGGCAGTTGCTGACAATTGCCCGGGCATTCCTGGCTAATCCGGAGATTCTCATTCTCGATGAGGCCACCAGCTCGGTTGATACTCGGACTGAAGCACTGATTCAGAACGCTATGAACGCTCTGCAGAAGGGACGGACAAGCTTCGTGGTTGCCCACCGGCTATCGACTATCCGAAATGCCGAGCAGATTATTGTGGTTAATCATGGTCACATCATCGAGACCGGGAACCATGATCAGTTGATGAAGGCCAACGGTTTCTACGCTGACCTGTACAACAGCCAGTTCATGGGCCAAACAATTTAACTTATAATAGAAAAGCCGTCCATTTTGGGCGGCTTTTTTCTTTTGCCAGAAACTATCATTTTCCGGTGGCGGGTTATAGAATGAGGAGGATATTTTAAAGGAGCGTAAAAGATGGAACAATATCAAGAAACAATTAATCAGTTGAATGCCATGGTTGATGAGGGGATCGTTCCAGGGATGACCTACATGATTTTCGACGGGAAACAGGAATGGACGGCCACTCGTGGTTGGGCCCAGCTGGAGCCAACACGAGAGAAATTACGGCCGGGGATGCTCTTTGACCTGGCTTCCTTGACCAAGGTTATCGGCACGGTGCCCGTGATCGCGATGCTCATCCAGGAAGGGAAGCTACACTTGGATGACCCCGTCCAGAAGTACCTGCCAGAATTTAGTGATGACCGGCCAACAATTCGTAATCTTCTGACTCATACCTCGGGAATTTGCGGTTACATTCCCCACCGTAATGAGCTGCCAGCCGACCAGCTAAAATCAGCCTTCCTCACCCAGCAAACGGTTGATAGTACCCTGAATCGCCAGATCCGGTATGCCGATGTGAATTACCTGTACCTCGGCTGGATCATCGAACGTCTCTGCAAGCAGCCGGTCCAGGAGGTGATCAGCCAACGCGTGTTGAAGCCGCTGGGCATGACTGATGCTACCTTCCATCCAGATCCGGCAACCGCCGTTCCGACAGAAATTCAGGCCGGCAGAGGCTTGATCCGCGGTCAGGTTCATGATCCCAAGGGTTACATCTTAGGGGAGCACTGCGGTTGTGCCGGTCTGTTTGCTAGTCTGCATGATTTGGTAATTTTCGGTCGCCAGTTAATTGAGAATAACTTGGGCGGGCTACTCAGTGACGAACTGGTTGACGCCATGTTTAAGGATCAGACCCTGATCCCGGGACCCCACAGTCGCTCCTTGGGCTGGAAGCTACTGCATGACCGGCATGATGGGCACCCATTGATCAGCCACACCGGCTTTACCGGAACCTGGATGATCCTTGACCGGCAGAATGACCAGGGCTTTATTCTCTTATCAAACCGGGTCCACCCGACTGCTCACAACCAAAAGTATCTTGATCAACGTGACCAAATCTATGCTACTTACCTGCGGGAAAAAGACTAAATAAAAAGTTTGTGAAATTATCATTCAACTTTCATGCATACGACAGACGCAAAATATGCAATCATGACTGGCACAATGCATAAAATAAGAGGGCCAATTTAAATTGATACATCCGGATGCATAACTACACAAAATATTGTCAAATGGGCATTTGACAACGGTTACATTCGTGTTATTATATATTACGTAATCAAGTGAATCTCTAAAAGGAGTGATTGTATATGCAAAGTCCAATTCATGTAACATCTGAAATTGGAAAGCTGAAGACAGTTATGCTTCACCGACCAGGGCACGAAATCGAAAACGTTTACCCTGACATCCTTCACCGGATGCTTGTCGATGACATTCCATACCTGCCAATTGCACAGGAAGAACACGATTACTTTGCCGACACGCTGCGTAAACAAGGAATTGAAGTATTATACTTCGCCAAGTTAGCCGCAGAAGCTCTGCAAGACAGTCAAGTTAAGGACAAGTTCCTTGAACAAATGCTGGCCGAATCTGGCTACGCAGCTGGTGCTGTCCACGACGCATTGAAGGAATACTTGCTCAGCATGGATACCCAAGCAATGGTTGACAAGATCATCGCCGGTGTTCGTAAGGACGAGATCGATGTTAAGTTTGTTTCACTTGCTGAAATGGCTGAAGACAAGGACTACCCATTCTTCATGGACCCAATGCCAAACGCCTACTTCACTCGTGACCCACAAGCTTCCATTGGTGACGGTATTACCATCAACCACATGACCTTCAAGGCTCGTCAACGTGAATCTCTCTTCACTGAATACATCATCAAGTACAACCCACGTTTCGCAAACAAGGGTGTACATGTATGGCGTGATCGTTACCACGACACTCGTATCGAAGGTGGGGACGAATTGGTACTTAGTGACCACGTATTCGCCATCGGTATTTCACAACGGACGTCAGCAGATGCCATCATGGACATCGCACGGAACCTCTTCAAGGATTCCAACTACGACACGGTTATTGCTATTCACATTCCACATAACCACGCTATGATGCACCTTGACACCGTCTTCACGATGATCAACTATAACCAATTCACTGTTCATCCACAGATCTTGGATGAAAACGGTAAGGTTGATACTTACATCCTTCACCCAGGTAGGGACGGCGAGATCGAAATCAAGCACCGGACTGACTTACAGCACGTTCTGGAAGAAGCTCTGGACGAACCTGAAATCGACCTTATCCCAACTGGTAATGGTGACCCAATTGTTGCTCCACGTGAACAATGGAATGATGGTTCCAACACCTTGACAATTGCTCCAGGTGAAGTTGTAACTTATGACCGGAACTATGTATCAAATGATTTGCTGCGTAAGCACGGAATTCTCGTTCATGAGGTTCGGTCAAGTGAATTATCCCGTGGTCGTGGTGGTCCACGGTGCATGTCCTGCCCACTTGTTCGTGAAGATCTTAAGAAGTAATTTTAACTAAATGAAAGCAGCAAATATTATCCGCTTAACTCTTAGACAATCACGGAGGAAGGGTATAATTTTGCTGCTTTTTCTAGTATTATTTAGGTGTAACCACTTTATTGAGAGGGACCGCGAATGGATCGAAAAGCGAGACGGAAATTTATTGAGCAACTAGTTAATGATCGTAAGATTGAGACCCAGGATGAGTTGCTACAACTCCTTACAGAGGCCGGAGTTGAGACAACCCAGGCGACCATTTCTCGTGACATTCATGCGCTTAATATTGTCAAAGCCAACGATGGTAAGGGCCATACTTACTATGTTCAGTTGCACTTGGCGCTTGAACACGATTTTAACCGGCTTTATCAGGGAATTCATGATAACGTTCGGACGATCGAGACGGTGCAGTTCTTAAACGTTGTTAAGACGGCACTGAACTCGAGCTACGCGACAATATTGGCGGGAATGTTCGATGAGCTTGATATTCCAGAAGTTGTCGGAACAATCGCGGGGAATGACACCCTGATTATTATTAGCAAGGATAATGCGGATGCCAAGCTGGTCTATAATCTGATTACGAAGCACATTAACACACGCATTGTGTAGAAACGAGGGGATATAAATGGATACTGAGAAAAAAGGTATCGGTAAGGGCGAATTAATAGCCCTAATTGTTAGTTCATGTATTGGTACTGGGATATTTGGGATTACTAGTGATGTCTCAGCTGCCGCTGCACCAGGTCCAGCCATTCTTGCCTGGATCTTTGCAGGTTTAGGTTTCTTGATGTTAGTTCTTTCACTGAACAACTTGTCTGAAAAGCGGCCAGATCTTGAAGCCGGGATTTTCTCTTATGCCGGCGCTGGCTTCGGACCAATGGGTGAGTTCATCTCTGGTTGGTCCTACTGGTTATCAGCATGGCTGGGTAACATTGCCTTTGCCACGATGCTGATGGCTTCACTGGGGACTTTCTTCCCAGTCTTCAAAGGTGGTCAGAACGTTCCGTCAATCATTGTAGCTATTATTTTCTGCTGGTTATTGACTATTCTGGTTAACAATGGTGTTGAAACAGCTTCATTCGTTAACATGATTGGGACGATCTGCAAGGTTCTGCCATTGATTATCTTCATCATCATCATGATTGTCAGCTTCAAGGGCGGCATGTTCACTGCCGACTTCTGGGGTCGCGTTGCCAACAACGCATCTAAGGGTACGACCACTGGTTCTGTTTGGAGCCAGATGAAGGGTACTTTGATGACGCTGATCTGGGTATTTATCGGGGTTGAAGGTGCCTCTGTTATGGGCCACCGTGCTAAGTCCCGTTCCGATGCTCAACAAGCTACCCTGATCAGTTACGGCCTCTTGGTATTAGCTTACGTTCTGATTTCTGTTCTGCCTTACGGTGTTCTGACTCGTGCTCAATTAGCCGGAATGGGTCAACCTGCTATTGGTCACGTTCTTCAAATGACTGTTGGTAACTGGGGTTCTATCCTGATTAACGTTGGTCTGATCATCTCCACCATTGTTTCCTGGTTGTCATGGACCATGCTGCCAGCTGAAACGACGATGCTGGTTGCCGAAGATAAGGCAATGCCAAAGCTCTGGGGTAACACTAACGCCAAGAACGCCCCAACGGCTTCTCTGATGATCACTGGTGTATTACAGACGATCTTCCTGTTCTCACTGCTGTTCACGCAAAAGGCTTACGAATTTGCTTACTCCCTTTGTGCCGCAGCTATCCTGTTCTCCTACCTCTTCGTTGGTCTTTACCAAATGAAGTACAGTCGGGAACACGGTGAATGGGGACAATACACCATCGGACTTCTCTCCGCTGCCTTCATGTTTGCATGCATGTTCTTAGCTGGTTGGCAAGAAGTTCTGCTGGTTTCCATCAGTTTCATTCCTGGTTTCTACATTTACTACCTGGCATGCAAGGAAAACAACCACAAGATGTCTGCCGCTGAAAAGTGGGTTATGACCTTGATTCTTGTATTATCCGTTGTTGCCATCTGGCTTGTTGCTAACGGTACGATCACCATTAGCTAATTAAGCGGGTAAAATTAAATGCGAATAAAATAAGGTGGTTAGGTGTTAAGGGCATCTGATCACCTTATTTTTTAGGGAAAATAGAAAAAGACTAGCTTGGAGTTGTTAAACTTCAAGCTAGTCTTTTTGATATTAACGGGTAATTTGGTATCTGAGGTAGCTGACCCTGAAGACCAACACCGTCTCGATCGTAGTGAGGATACTGATCAGCAGGATCGAATAGCGCTGGGGCAGGATAATGAGGAGCAGGAGGAGGAGCCATGACAGCCAGTTCCAAGCCTGCTCGACTTGTAGTGTCCTTGGTAGGTTGTGGTGACCATCAAAGTGAGGAGCATACTTTGTAATAAACCTGAGTGATAGGTATTGGTACATTTCGTAGAGACTCTCTACCAGGAAGGTGATCGTCAATCCTAAAAGCAGTAGCGAATTCACAGGTTCCTCCTTAAAAGGTTGGCTTGATCTTCAGGGCTTCCTGACGGCTGAAGTCGGCGTCTGGGTACTTATTCTTGAGGGCCCGCAAGAGAAGGGTCTTAGCAATCTCACCGTTCCGGGTCAAAATTGGACCGTGGAAGTAGGAGCAGTAGGTAGACTTGTAAATAGCCCCCTCGGTATGGTCCTCTCCATTATTACCGTGGCCCTTAACAACCATTCCCAGTGGCTTTTCACCCTTACCGATGAAGGTCCGCCCGTTATGGTTTTCAAAACCGTGGTACTCCTGACCGGTTTCGGGATTCTTGATGGTGATGTCACCGATGAACCGGTTATTATCCTGGCTGAGCGTGTAGTGGTCAAGAATACCCAGGCCCGGAATCTTCTCACCATTGGCGCCGATGTAGTAGTGGCCTAACAGTTGGTAGCCCCCACAGATTGCCAGTAGCGGCTTATTGTCATTGATGAATTTATCAATCCCGGCCTTCTTGTTGGGCAAGTCGCGGGAAACGACAAGTTGTTCGTAGTCCTGACCACCACCGAAGAGGGCCAGGTCGAAATCATCGGGGTTGAACTGATTATCGATGCTGATGGCCTTAACACTGATGTCCGCATCCATCTGCTTGGCGTAGTAGCGCAGGGCAATGATGTTGCCGACATCACTATAGGTGTTCAACAGGTCACCATAGAGGTGGGCGAGTCGAAGATGATACTTTGCCATTAGTCCATTCCACCTTTCTTAATGTATTCCTTTTCGGCCAGGAGTTTCCGTAGCTGCAGCATAGCCGTGTAGGTAGCTAGGATATAAACGTGTTCAGTTGGCATCTGCTTGATCTTGTCGATCACCTTGGTGAGGTCCGGTTCGTGCCAAACGTTATTGATTCCGGCCATTGTCAGGCGGGTGGTGATGTCCTTGTAGCGTTCACCACCGGTCATGTACTGGGGAATCTGGTGTCGGGCCAGCTTTTCAAAGTCCCCATCCCAGATCCAGCTGGTGTCAATCCCGTCGGCGTAATTGGCGTTGAGCAGGAAGGCAAAACTGAATGGCTTTGGATCGGTTTCGATCATGTCGAGGACCTGGTTGAGGCCAACTGGGTTCTTGACCAGGATGATCGTAACCTGCTTACCATCAACATTGATGATTTCCTGCCGCCCGAAGACCCGTTCGTCAGATTCAAAGGCGTGCTTGATCTGTTCGGGAGCCACACCCATGAAACGGCCTAGCGAGTAGGCGGCTAGGGCATTGTAGATGTTGTAGAGACCACCGATCCCGATCGTGTACTGGTGACCGTCGATCTCGAAGGTCGAGTTCGTTGGGGTCAGCTTGTCAATCTTGGTGACACTGTAGGTTAATTCGGGCCGCTTGAAGCCGCAGTGGGGGCAGAAGTAGTCCCCCAGGCCAGCGTAGGTCCGCATGTGGTATTGCAGGATGTGCTGACACTTTGGGCAGAGCAGGCCATCGGTGTTGGCTGGCGCGTTGAAGGCTTCGTGGTGTTCATGGTTGAACCCATAATAGATGATAGGATTCGGCAGGTCCTTACTGTGGAAGAGCTGTTCGTCCCCGTTGGCAATGATCGTGGCCTTTGGTGCCAACTTGACCCCACGGAGGATCTTGTTGTAGGTCGTGTAGATTTCCCCGTAACGGTCCATCTGGTCCCGGAAGATGTTGGTAAAGACAAAGGCCTTTGGGGTGATGTAACGGCAGACGATCGGTACGTTAGCCTCATCAACTTCCAGCACCGCCAGCCCCTTTTTCTT
>DBOT01000090.1:3721-3864 GCA_002299975.1 Lactobacillaceae bacterium UBA639 | reverse complement strand
AACTACTTCTATCCTGATAACCCTAAGGCCTACCAGGTAACCCAATCCGAAACGCCAATCGCACATGATGGCTGGATTGAAATTGAGGTTAATGGCAAGAAGAAAAAAATCGGGATCAAGGAAATGCACATTGAAGAAGATGC
>DBOT01000090.1:0-3697 GCA_002299975.1 Lactobacillaceae bacterium UBA639 | reverse complement strand
AGATGCCGGCAAGAACACCCACACGAGCAACTACTCTTACGTGGACTTGAACCGGCAGGGCACGCCTTTGATCGAAATCGTCTCCAAGCCAGACATTGCCTCGCCAGAAGAAGCGGTGGCCTACTTGGAAGCTTTGCGGCAGCGGATTCAGTTTACTGGGATCTCTGACGTTAAGATGGAAGAAGGTTCGATGCGGGTCGACACCAACATCTCGATTCGTCCAATCGGCTCCGACAAGTATGGTACCAAGACGGAAATGAAGAACATCAACAGTTTCAATTTCGTCAAGAAGGCACTGAACTTTGAACAGCAGCGGCATGAAAAGGTCATCATGGCTGGTGGCACGATTGCCCAGGAAACGCGGCGCTTTGATGAGGCAACCGGCGAAACGATCTCAATGCGGACCAAGGAAGGAAGCGACGACTATCGTTACTTCCCAGAACCTGATATTCCACCTCTGGAAGTCAGCGATGAATGGATCCAAGAAATTCAAGATGCCATGCCAGAAATGCCTGGTGAACGGCGCGCTCGCTACACCAACGATCTGGGCTTGAGCGAATACGACGCCATGGTATTAACGCAGACCAAGGAAATGTCTGACTTCTTTGAGGCTACGATTGCCTTAGGAGCTGATCCAAAGAAAGCTGCCAACTACCTGATGAACGACGTCAACAGCTACTTAAACGACAAGCAGGTTGATCTGCAGGATACCAAGCTGACGCCGGCCAACCTGGCAGGGATGATCAAGCTGATCGATGACGGCACGATCTCATCTAAGATGGCCAAGAAGGTCTTCAAGGGAATTCTGGATGGTGAAGAACCAGCTGCCTATGCTGAAAAGAACGGTCTGGTTCAGTTGTCTGATCCAGCCAAGCTGCAACCAATCGTTGATGATGTTTTGGCCAACAACGAACAATCCATCGAAGACTACAAGAACGGTAAGGACCGGGCTATCGGCTTCCTGGTTGGGCAAATCATGAAGCAGACCCGGGGCAAGGCTAACCCTGGTGTGGTCAACAAGCTTTTGATGAAGGCCTTGAACGAAAAGTAAACTGATTTGATGGCGGAGGAAACTATGCGAAAACGAGCACGGATTATTTATAACCCGACGTCGGGGCGTGAAGCCATGCGCAATGACCTGGTCGACATTTTGGCAGTCTATGAAAAGGCCGGCTACGAGACCAGTGCGTTTGCAACGACGCCGGCACCTAATTCGGCTAAGAACGAGGCAACGCGGGCAGCCAAGGAAGGCTTTGATCTGATCGTTGCCGCGGGTGGTGATGGTACGCTCAGCGAGGTTATCAACGGAATTGCCGGACTGGAGAGACGGCCAGCTTTGGCAATCATTCCAGCGGGGACAACCAACGACTATGCGCGTGCCCTGCGGATTCCGCGTGATGATCCGATCGCAGCGGCCAAGCTGATCCTGCGTAAAAACAAGAAGTTCAAGATTGACATCGGCCAGGCCGGTGACAACTACTTCATGAACATTGCGGCCGGGGGAACCTTGACCGAGTTGACCTATGACGTTCCATCCCAGATGAAGTCACTGTTCGGCTATGCGGCTTACTTGGCCAAGGGGGCTGAACTCCTGCCACGGGTTAAGCCGGTTGACGTTGACATCAAGTACGATGATCAGGAGTACCGGGGGAAGGCCTCAACGATCTTCTTGGCCTTGACAAACTCAGTCGGTGGTTTCGAGCAGATCGTTCCGGACGCCTCCCTGGATGACGGAAAGTTCACGATGATCATCGTGAAGAAGAGTAGCCTGATCGACATGATGAGTCTGATGGCTAAGGCTCTCCAAGGAAAGCACATCGGTGACCCTGGAATCATCTATGCCAAGGCGACGGACGTTGAAGTAACGCCGCTGAACAAGGATGACCGGATTATGATCAACCTGGATGGTGAATACGGTGGGGATGCCCCGATGAAGTTCCACGACCTGAAGCAGCACCTCGAAGTGATTGCCAACCTGGATGAGATCCCGGATGATGCGATTACCGAGTCAGCCGACTTCAAGCGGGTTGAGAAGGACTTTGTCGAGGGAATCGACAAGATTAACAGCGAAGATAAAAAGTAAATGAAAAGAGGGAGCGAGATAGAAGTCGTTTACGACTTCGTTTTCGAGTCCCCGCGAGCACAAATAGGACCCAAGCGTTCGGCAAAGCCAAGCACTTGGGTCCATTTGTGTACCGCGCTGTTGAGTTTGGTTTTATATAAGTGAGCATATCACAGCACCATTTTCTGTGCTAACTGTGGGCTTCTGCTATAATAGGAGAAGTCAATTACGAGAAAATGGAGGAATAACCTTGAAACTAAATATTCCAGTTCATAAGAATGAAGAGTACCCGGCCAAAGTAGTCGACCTGACCTATGAGGGTAACGGGGTCGTCAAGATCGATGACTTCCCGGTCTTCGTGCCGAATGCCCTGCCGGGGGAAGAGATCACCGTCAAGATCACCAAGGTGGCCAGTCACTTCGCCTGGGGTCGAGTTATGGAATGGCAGACCAAGAGTCCTGACCGGGTGGACGTGAAGGATAAGAAGTACATCCAGACCGGGATTGCACCGCTGGGCCACTTGAAGTACGCAGCCCAATTGAAGCTCAAGCAGCACCAGATTAAAGAGCTCCTGGAGAAAGCCCACCTGGACGATATCGACGTCCTGCCGACGATGGGGATGGAAACACCATACCACTATCGGAATAAGGCCCAGGTCCCGGTGAAGATGGTACATGGTCAGCTCCAAACAGGATTCTACAAGCGAGGTAGTCACACTCTAGTACCGATCGAGGACTTCTACATCCAGGATCCACAGATTGATAAGGCCATCGTGGTGGTGCGTGATCTCCTGCGCCAGTACCACGTGACGCCGTACGATGAGCGGACTGGCAAGGGCGTAATCCGGACAGTGATGGTTCGTCGGGGTTACTACAGCCATGAGGTCATGATTGTTTTGGTTACGAACACCAGACGGTTGCCGATGGTGGATCAGATCGTCAAGGGGATCGTGGATGGCGTGCCAGAGGTCAAGAGCATTGTCCAGAACATCAACAATAAGCGGACTAACCGCCTGCTGGGTGACCAGGACAAGACACTGTGGGGCAAAGACGAGATCCACGACCAGCTGTTGGGGATCGATTTTGCGATCTCACCGCTGTCCTTCTACCAGGTCAACCCGCAACAGACCGAGCGCCTCTACCAGACGGCTATCGATAACGCCGGACTGGATGGCAGCCAAACTGTGATCGATGCCTACTGTGGGATCGGCACGATTTCCCTGGCAGTGGCCAAGCACGCCAAGCAGGTCTACGGGGTAGAAATTGTACCCGCTGCGATTGAGGACGCTAAGTACAATGCTAAGCGGAATGGAATCAAGAATGCTAGGTTTGTAGTCGGCAAGGCGGAAGAGCAATTTGCTAAGTGGCAGGCGGCGGGCTTGAAGCCGGACGTGGTCATTGTTGACCCACCACGTAAGGGCCTAGCAGAATCACTGATTGAAGCCACTGGTAAGATGGGGCCACAGAAGGTCATCTATGTGTCCTGCAACCCGGCGACTCTGGTACGGGACATCAAGCGCTTCGGCGAGCAGGGCTACCATGTGGTTAAGCCGATCCAGCCGATGGACCAGTTCCCGCAGACGACGCATGTTGAATCTGTTACTGTCCTGGAACGTACAGAAAAATAGCTGATAAA
>DBOT01000093.1:2898-3113 GCA_002299975.1 Lactobacillaceae bacterium UBA639 | reverse complement strand
AATAACTACTATGACCTGGGTTCACTGTTGACCCGGCTGAATGACTACACCCAGGCTGAGGAACTGTTCATGAAGGCCCTGGGGATCTTCGAAGCCAAGGGCGACCAGGACGCTCAGGACCTGTTGAACTACGGGCTGGGGAACCTCTACTACGAGGTTGGTAAGGTTGACCGCGCCATCGAACTCTACAACAAGATCAAGGATGACAAGCGCAA
>DBOT01000093.1:1791-2830 GCA_002299975.1 Lactobacillaceae bacterium UBA639 | reverse complement strand
GAAGCAGGCGGTAGCATATGGCCTGACCGCCCACGAGCTGCGCAAGGAAGACCCAGCCATCAACCAGGTGATCGGTGATTCCCTCCTGGCACTCGGCGAGTTTGCCAAGGCCAAGGATTATTATGACGCAATCCTGAAGCGGCACCCTGGCCGGGCCGATACCCAGTTTAACCGGGGAATCGTGGCCATGGTACTCGGCGAACCGTACAAGGATTACCTTGCCCAGGCTAAGCAGCTGGACCTCAACTACTACCAGAAGAGTGAACAGCGGCTGGCGGACATCGAAAAGACCCTGCAGGAAACCCAGGGAAAAAATAATTAATACCATTTGGAAAGGATGACTTCAATGGCTGCTGAAATGGATTTATTTAAGACGCCCACGGAGCCGTCTTTTTTTGTTGGTCAAGTTCAATCGGAGATCTTCACAAGTCCGGACTCCTTCTATAAGGTTCTGATCGTTTCGGTCGAAGAGGCGAACTTTGACTGGGATGCGCCGGAGATCACCGTCACTGGCAGCTTCGGCGACCTCAGTGATGACCAGACCTACCGCTTTGAGGGCCAGCTGGTCGACCATCCCCGTTATGGCCGTCAGTTTCAGGCTCAGTCATACCACGTCAACCGGCCGACTAGTCGGGAGGGCCTGATTGACTTTCTGTCTGGTAAACAGTTCAGTGGGGTTGGTAAAAAAACGGCGGAGAAGATCGTCGACACACTGGGGACGGATGCCATCGCTAAGATCAACCAAGATCCCCACGTGCTGGATACCATTACCCTGCGTCACGGGGTTAAGCAATCGATCATTGAGAACCTCCAGGCCAGCCAGGGGATGGACGAGATCATCATCGGCTTGAACGACCTGGGCTTCGGTAGCAACCTCAGTAGCGCCATCTTTGATAAGTACGGGGATGAGACCCTTCACGTGATTCGGGAGAACCCATACAAGCTGGTTCAGGACATCGATGGAATCAGCTTCAAACGGGCGGACCAGGTTGCCGACCACTTGGGGATTACCCCGGACGATCCGCGACGGATTACGGCG
>DBOT01000093.1:1339-1754 GCA_002299975.1 Lactobacillaceae bacterium UBA639 | reverse complement strand
AGAGTCTCGATGATCTGACCATGGAAACTGGTGACACCTACACCACGACCCGGCCCCTCCTCCAGCAGACGGCCCAGTTGCTGAATGATGGTGGCCAGCGACAGATCACAATTCAGACTATCTCGGACCAGATCGTATCGTTGGAGAAGAAGGACGCCATCAACTATGAAGACCAGCGGATCTATCCAGCGGCCCTCTATAAGGCCGAATGGCAGATCGCTGACCACTTGCACCGGTTGATGAATGCTCAAGAAGACCACCTGAACCAGGAGACGGTTGACGAGACCGTGCGGAAGGTCAGCGTGCAGACGGGGATCAAGTATGACCCGGTTCAGGAAAAGGCCATCAAGACGGCCCTCAATAACAAGGTAATGCTGCTGACCGGGGGACCCGGGACGGGGAAGACCACGATCAT
>DBOT01000093.1:0-1258 GCA_002299975.1 Lactobacillaceae bacterium UBA639 | reverse complement strand
GGCCAAGCGGATGAGTGAGGCGACTGACCTGCCCGCCAGCACCATTCACCGGATGCTCGGGTTAAACGGGCGGGAGGTACCGACTGACATGAACGCCCGGGATATCAAGGGGTCGCTGCTGATCATCGATGAGATGTCGATGGTTGACACCCTCCTCTTCAAGACCCTGGTTCAGGCCATCCCAACTTCGATGCACGTGGTCCTGGTTGGTGATAAGGACCAGCTGCCTTCCGTCAGTCCCGGTCAGGTCTTCCATGATCTGCTCAGCTTCCCGGAGATTCCCCGGGTGGAACTGACGAACATCCACCGCCAGTCGGCTGATTCGACGATTATCCCCTTGGCCCACGCGATCAAGGAGGGCCACCTGCCGCCTGACCTGACCAATAAGCTGCCGGACCGGTCCTTCATCAAGTGCCATGCGGCCCAGGTTCCCAGCATTATCCGCCAGATCATCGAACTGTCGGCTAAACGGGGCTATACCGCTACCGATGTTCAGATCCTGGCCCCGATGTACCGTGGTCAGGCCGGGGTTGATAACCTCAACCAGCTGGCCCAACAGACCTATAACCCACCGACTAAGGACAAGCAGGAGGTTGAATTCCGCGGCCAGGTCTTCCGGGTGGGGGATAAGGTCCTCCAGCTGGTCAACAGCCCCGAGAATAACGTCTTCAACGGTGACATCGGTCAGATCACGGCCGTGGAGACCGGAAAAAAGAAGGGCGGCAAGCGGACAGATACCATCACCATCGATTTCGATGGCAACGAGGTCAACTACGGCCGACAGGAATGGACGCAGATCCGCCTAGCCTACTGTATCTCGATCCACAAGGCCCAGGGGAGCCAATTCAGGATGGTTCTCTTGCCTCTGGTCCGTCAGTTCAGTCGGATGTTGCAACGAAACTTAGTGTACACGGCAGTTACTCGGGCGGCCGAGAAACTGGTTCTGATCGGGGAGCCGGCCGCAATGGTGATGGCCACTCAGCACACTGGTGAAAATAGGCAGACGTCCTTACTGCAGCGCTTGACAACCGTTTGGCAACGTCACGACCAGCTGAAGTCACCATTGGAACGTCCCAGTGAACAACCGGCTGCAACGTCAACGGCCGCCGNNNCCGCCGATGCAACCTCAGCAGCGCCAGTGAGTGCGGTGCCAAGTTCTACCGCACCACAAGTTGATGAATCGGATACCTCCGCTGCACAACCATCCGCTCCCGCTGGCCCAACGGTTCTGACGGCGGCGATGATCGATGCTCATGAG
>DBOT01000084.1 GCA_002299975.1 Lactobacillaceae bacterium UBA639 | reverse complement strand
ATTAATAATTGACGAAAGAAGGACGTCTTAAAATGAAAGAAATCACAGACCAATACTTCGATGGTGAACGGCCACTGTTTGGTGAACATAATGCCAAGATTACCCGAACTACCTTTGGTAAGGGGGAGTCACCACTGAAGAACGCCCATGACCTGGAATTGAACAAGGTAATTTTCCAATGGAAATACCCACTCTGGTATGACCAACATGTTAAGGTCAACGACTCTATTTGGGAGACCATGTCACGCTCGGGGATTTGGTACACCAATGATATTGAAATTAACGATAATGCCATTCAAGCCCCTAAGCAATTCCGTCGTTGTAACGATATCCGCCTCAACAACGTCCATTTTGGGGATGCAGAGGAGACGATGTGGTCCTGCAAGAACATTAAGATGAATAATGTTCAAGTTAACGGGGACTACTTTGGAATGAACAGCGAAAACATCTACGCTGACCACCTTAACATCATCGGTAACTATGCCTTTGATGGGGCTAAGAACGTAGAAATTCATAATTCCACCATGGTTACGAAGGATAACTTCTGGAACTGCGACAACGTGGTAGTTTACGACTCATTCCTGAATGGTGAATACCTGGCCTGGAATACCAACCACATCACGCTGATCAACTGTACAATTGAGAGTGACCAGGGCCTTTGTTACACTAAGAACCTGACCCTGAAGAACTGTCGGCTTCTGCACACCGACTTGGCCTTCGAGTACTGCGAGAACATCGATGCAGAGATCAACTCCGACATCATGAGCGTTAAGAACCCAATCAGTGGGAAGATTAAGGCCCACCACATTGACGAGATCATCATGGATCCACATGAGATTGATCCAAGTAAGACCACAATTATTACGGATGATGATTCCGCACAACACGTTAAGCAGCACTAGGAGGTAAGCTAAATGCAATACGATTTCGATACAATTCTGGATCGGAAACATACTAATTCCGAAAAGTGGGAGGTCAAGGATGGTGAGCTCCCAATGACCACCGCCGACATGGACTTCAAGACCGCCCCGGAAATCATGGCGGCCATGAAGAAGAAGATCGACCAGGGAGCCTTTGGTTATGAATACCCAACGCCGGAATACTTCCAGGCAGTGGCAGACTGGTATGCTCAGGAACACCATGCAGCTGCTGAGACAGACTGGATGCGGTTCGCAACTGGGGTTATTCCAGCCATCACCGCTAGTGTTCACCACTTTAGTCATGAAGGCGATAATGTTCTCCTAATGGAGCCGGTCTACAACACCTTCTACAACTCCATCATCAATAGTGGGCGCCACGTCATCGCCAGCCAACAGCTGTATGACCACGACCAGCACACTTACCACGTGGATTGGTATGACCTGGAAGATAAAATGGCCAACCCGTTGACAACGCTGATGATTCTTTGCAACCCCCACAACCCAACTGGCTATGTCTGGACAAGGGATGAGCTGATCCATATCCTGTCACTGGCTAAGCGGCACGGGGTTATCGTAATCAGTGATGAAATTCACGGTGACTTGGTATTAGAGGGACCGGATTACACACCGACCTTCTCGTTGCCAACGGAAATCACTAGTAACCTGATTACGCTGGTTTCCACCAGTAAGACCTTCAACCTGGCGGCCCTTCATTCAGCCACCGGAATTGTTCCAAACCCAATTTTGCGGGAACGGTTCAACCGGGCCATCAATAAGTATGAAGTTGCGGAACCGAACCTGTTAGCTATCCCAGGGGCCATTGCCGCTTATCAGCAGAGTGGCGACTGGCTCCACCAGCTGAAACAATATGTTTTGGCTAACAAGCACTACATCGCTGACTTTATCAAACAGAATCTGCCTGAAATGCACCTGGTACCCGGAACGGCAACCTACCTGCTCTGGATCGATACGAGTGAAATCAGTGATGATAGTCAAAAACTGGCAGAATTCATCCGGCAGGATAGCGGATTGATCATTAACCCCGGGACTTACTACCATGGTAATGGCGCGGGCTTCATTCGGATCAACATCGCATACCCACGTAAACAAATCGAGGACGCAATGCAACGCCTGCTGAAGTCTGTTAAGGATTTTGAAAAGTAGCAATAAGAAAAGCGGCAGCCGACCATGGTTGCCGCTTTTTCAGCATAGCTAGTTTACATAATATCTTGAGTGAGAAACTCCTTACAATGATCAACGATTCGTTCGGCGGCGTGACCATCGCCATATGGGTTCTGGGCCTTTGCCATCTGCTGATACAGCTGATCATCATTCAATAGGGCAAGCATCGCCTGTTGAACCGTATCTTTTTGGGTACCTACCAGTTTCAGTGTTCCGGCCTTAACTCCCTCTGGTCGTTCGGTTGTATCACGAAGGACGAGCACTGGCTTATTTAAGGACGGGGCTTCTTCCTGAACGCCTCCCGAGTCAGTCATGATGAAGTAACTGCGCGCTGCCAGGTTATGAAAGTCAACTACGTCTAGTGGGTCAATGAGGTGCACATTGGGAACCCCTGCGAAAACCCGGTGGGCAACTTCCTGAACTTTAGGGCTTAGGTGGACAGGGTAGATGACGTCCAGTTTGGGATCCCCCTGGACAACTTCCCGAATAGCTTGAAAGACATTGGCCATTGGGGTTCCCTGATTTTCCCGCCGGTGCATTGTCAACAGAATGATGCGGTGATCGGCCGGAATCTGGTCGAGAACTTGATGATGATATGCATGATTGACCGTATACTTGAGAACATCAATGGCCGTATTTCCGGTCACAAAGATCCGGTCCGCCGGGTGATGTTCTTGCAATAAATTCTGCCGACTAAGGTCAGTTGGCGCAAAATAAAGACTGGTCAGGTCGTCAGTTATCTGGCGGTTGGCTTCCTCGGGGAATGGTGATTCCAGATTCCATGTTCGTAGGCCGGCTTCAACGTGACCAATAGGAATATGATGATAAAACGCGCTGAGACCGGCTGCCATTGTAGTGGTGGTATCACCGTGAACAAGAACCAGGTCAAGTTGCTCTTGCTCAAGGATCGGCGCCAGGCCTAAAAGCACTTTGCTAGTGACCTGTTCCAGGCTCTGATTCTTCTCCATGATGGCCAGATCATAATCGGGCTTAATTTGGAAAATATCTAAGACCTGTTGAAGCATTTCACGGTGCTGACCAGTGACAACCGTGATCGGGGTTGTCTGTTCGTCAGCAATGAGTTGTTTAACGACCGGGGCCATCTTAATTGCC
>DBOT01000069.1 GCA_002299975.1 Lactobacillaceae bacterium UBA639 | reverse complement strand
CCGATTCCCTGACTGTTGATTACTGCTGGTGAACCAAGGTAGATGCCATCGATGCCATACTGTCCCTCCAGGGGAGCGGAGATTGGCAGAACGACATTCTGATTCTCGATAATGGCACTGGTAATGTAGGCAAGGCACTTGGCGACACCGTAGAAAGTGGCCCCCTTGTTGCTGATGATTCGTCCGCCAGCCTGGTGGACATCATCCTCGATCTCTTCCTTATCCTGGTCGCTAAGCTGGACCCGTTCGGCGAGTGGCTTACCATTAATGGTAATCTCATTGAAGGCAGCAAACGAGGTGTCACCGTGTTCACCGAGAATTTGAGCGTCGACGGCATTAACGGAGAGGTGGAGACGGTGACTGAGGAGGATTCGTAACCGCATCGAATCCAGCGAGGTTCCAGTACCGATAACCCGCCCCTTGGGGAAACCACTAATTCGCTGGGTGAGGGTGGTCAGAATATCGACCGGGTTGCTGGAAATGACGAAGATACCTTTGAAGCCGGCGGCCACGATTGGGTCAACAATCGTCTTCAGAATGGCCGCGTTCTTATTGACCAGGTCCAGCCGTGTTTCGCCAGGCTTTCGTGCTACCCCGGCGGTGATCACTACAACATCGGCGTTGTGCGCGTCCTGGTAATTACCAGCCACTACCCGAACCGGGCTAGTTAGTGGGGTGATGTCAGCCAGGTCAACGGCATCCCCGGTGGCCTTCTGCTGGTTACGATCGACGATGACTAGTTCATCGATTTCGTTGGTTGACTGGAGTAGTGAAAAGGCAAAGGCGGAACCCACCGCACCATCACCGACGAGGACAACCTTATGAGTGTATTCATCAAGCATTTTGGTTTTCTTCCTTCTTTCCTAATTCAGCTTGAGCGGCCCAGTGGTTGATTGGGCCAAATTTATGACCAACCGTCAGCGGATTAGCAATCGCCGCGTAGACCGCATCCTTTGCTCGCCGGACCGCAGCTGTAACGTCCTGTCCCTTGGCAAGCTCAGCAGCGATGATGGCCGAGAAGGCATCCCCGGTACCATTGAGGCGGCTAGTCTGGATAAACGGTTTGGACATCCAGAAGTGGTGACCGTCTTCTAAGAGAACCAGGTCGTCAACGGTATCTTGGGCATCATCACTGTGTGCCCCCTTGACAACAACGTTCTTGGCCCCCATTTCATGCAGGCGTTGAGCTGCGGTGAGCTGGTCCTGGCGACTAGTAATCTTCATTTCGGCCAGTTTCTGGGCCTCGTAGAAGTTTGGGGTGATGACTGTGGCTAAGGGGATGATCCGCTCCCGGAAGAGCTCGTAAGCTGACTGGGCCAGTAGCATTGCCCCGTGCTTAGTGATGATAACCGGATCGACTACCAGGGGGCCAAACATTTTAGGATCATAGTGGTCAGCCACGACATTGACCACGTCATCATTAGCTAACATGCCAGTCTTAGCCGCACTAATGGTGAAGTCCCGGGCTAACTGGTGGAACTGTTCGGCGATGAATTCTTTCGGCATAACCTGCTGAGCGGTGATGTCATACGAATTGCCAGCGACCGCGGCGGTGAGAATGCCGTGTCCATAGACGCCATCGACGAAGAAGGCGTGGAGGTCGGCAGGCATCCCCGCGCTACCATCCGAGTCGTGGCCCGCAATCGTTAATGCTTGAATATTCTGTTGTATCATTCACATCATCCTTTCACCATTTCTTAATACTTTGATTTTAGCATATAATTACTACGGGTAGGTCGATCAACGATTTTCCTTGTAATTAGATTAGATTTTGTTATAATAAAACAGTGTTAAAGCTGATGATCAAGGAGTAGTAGTAATCACGTGCTTTACAGCGATCCTATGATGGTGTGAGTTAGGAATGCATTGATTACGAAGGCGTGCCTTGTAGGCATAGTTTAATAATTAAGAGTGGAATTCTAATTCAATTAGAGTGGTACCGCGGGAAGTGAACTCGTCTCTAGTAAGCTACTGGCTTATTAGGGACGTTTTTTTTGATATAAGGAGGAATACTATGGACGAAAAGCAAAAAGTTGCAACTGCGCTTTCAAAAGCATTACCAGAGATGGACATTGCTGACATCACAGACAAGATTGAACGGCCAAAGGATGCCAATAATGGTGACTACGCCTTCCCAACATTCTTCTTGGCTAAGACCCTGCACAAGGCTCCCCAGATGATTGCCGGTGAACTGGTTGAAAAGATCGATCAAGCGGGCTTTGACAAGGTGGTTGTCGCCGGCCCATATATCAACTTCTTCCTGGACAAGGCCGAGGTTGGTTCCGATGTCTTGAAGGAAATCTTGAATGACCCAGAACACTACGGTGACTTGGACCTGGGTCACCAAGCCAATGTGCCGATCGACTACTCTTCACCTAACATTGCTAAGCCAATGGGGATGGGGCACCTGCGTTCAACCATGATTGGTGAATCTGTTGCCCGGATCCTGGAAAAGGTTAACTACAACCTGATCCGGATCGACTACCTTGGTGACTGGGGTACCCAGTTCGGTAAGATGATGGCAGCCTACAAGATGTGGGGTGACGAACCAGAAGTTCAAAAGGGCTTGAAGGAAGACCCAATTGACACCCTGGTTAAGCTCTATGTCCGGATTAACACCGAAGCCGACGAGCACCCAGAATACACTGAAGAAGGTCGGGCATGGTTTGCTAAGCTGGAACACGGTGATGAGGAAGCCTGGAAGCTCTGGCACTGGTTCCGTGAAATGTCCTTGCAACGTTTCCAACGGGTTTACGACATGCTGAACGTGCACTTCGACTCCTTCAATGGTGAAGCCTTCAGTGCCCAAAAGATGGAAGAACCAATCCAATTATTGAAGGATAAGGGTCTGCTTAAGGAAAGTCGGGGAGCTCAGATCGTTGACCTCGACAAGTACAAGCTGCCACCATTGTTGATCATTAAGTCTAACGGGACGACGACTTACATCACCCGTGACCTGGCAACGGCCCTCTTCCGGAAGCGGATGTACGGCTTCGCTAAGTCCATCTACGTTGTGGGTGCCGACCAAGAGACCTACTTCCGTCAATTACGGATGGCCCTGAAGGAAATGGGCTTCAACTGGTGGGACCAGATTACCCACGTTTCCTTTGGTCTGATGAACCTGAACGGAAAGAAGATGTCTACTCGTAAGGGTAACGTTGTCTCCCTGGAAGACGTTTTGAATGATTCTATCGACCTGGCCCGGAAACAAATTGCCGAGAAGAACCCTGACCTGAAGAACGCTGATGAAGTGGCTAAGCAGGTTGGTGTCGGCGCCGTTATCTTCCATGACTTGAAGAACTACCGGCGGAATGCGGTTAACTTCAAGCTGGAAGATGTTGTTAAGTTCGAAGGGGAAACTGGTCCATACGTTCAATACGCACGTGCCCGGGCCGAGAGTATCCTGCGGAAGGGAGGCATCCGTGACTTCAGCGACGTTGATCTGACCAAGGTTGGCGACGCTGCATGGGAACTGATCAGCTTCCTTGGCCAATACAGTGAGGCAATCAAGCGGGCGGCCCTCAACTACGACCCATCCGTGGTTGCTAAGTACGCACTGGAACTGGCTAAGAAGTTCAACCAGTACTACGCTCACACCCGGATCCTGGACAAGGATGAAGGTCAACAAGCACGGTTGGCATTGACGCAGGCGGTAAGCAACGTTCTGAAGTCTGCCCTGAACCTGCTGGACATCCAAGCACCAGACGAAATGTAATTGAATTTCCAATAATTTGGGTAAATAAAGATGAAAACAGCACCGGCAAATTTTGCTGGTGCTGTTTTTTATATGGGACGAATTGTCAAACCAAGTGCAACGGTTTCTCAAAAAA
>DBOT01000040.1 GCA_002299975.1 Lactobacillaceae bacterium UBA639 | reverse complement strand
TATCAGGTGGTAACGGCACTGAATATGGCCGGACAATTAATATCCTCGCGATAATTCGAACATTCCTGCCTGACCGGTTCGCACCTCACCACCGGCTCTCTTACGCCCAACAGGATGTCTACTGAAACGATAATTGTTGCAATCATAATATCGTGCTGAAATGAGAATGTCAACACTTAAATTAAAGAAAAATGAGAATGTTAGTTACTTGCTTGTGCCCAGCGGTGGTTGAAAAGCAGGTTTAACAGGACGGCAGAGACACTAGTAACGACAATCCCATTGCCCAGGATGATCTGCACTTCCGTTGGCATGTACTGGAAGATGTGTGGGTACATGGTGACGCCCAGACCCAGGCCGATTGAAATCGAGGCGGTCAGCAGGTTGGCGTTATTGGAAAAATCAACTTTATGAAGGATCTGAACACCTTGAACCCCCACCATGCCGAACATCACAATCATGGCACCACCTAGAACTGGGGTGGGGATAACGGTAGCAAGGGCGCCGACCTTTGGTAATAGGCCGAGCAAGAGCAGCAGGAAGGCCGCATAGTAAACGGGCCGCCGGGTCTTAACCCCAGACATCTTCAGAACTCCAACGTTTTCGGAGAAGGTTGAGTACGGGAAGGTGTTGAATAGGCCACCCAGGATGGCAGCAATCCCCTCTGCCCGGTAGCCCCGTTCGAGGTCTTTGCTGGTGAGCTTGCGGCCAGTGATGTCGCTGAGGGCGAAGAAGACCCCGGTGGATTCGATCATGGTGGTCAGGGAAACCAGCATCATGGTGATCATGGCACTGACGTTAAACTTGGGTACCCCAAAGAAGAACAGTTGTGGGGCGTGGAACCAGGCTGCCTCACCGACGGGCTTCAGGGAAACAAAGCCCATGGCCCCGGCAATAAAGGAAGCAATCAGGATTCCCAAGAGGATGGCGATGGACTTGATGAAGCCGCGGCCAAAGGCGTTGAAGGCCAGGATAATGGCAATAGTCAGAAACCCGATCAGCAGGTTGGACGGGTTACCAAAGGTGTGGGCTGTGGCGGAACCACCACCGAGGTCTTGGAAGCCGACCGGGACCAGGGTGAAACCGATGATGGTGATCAGAGAACCAGTCACTACTGGTGGGAAGAAACGCTTGAGCTTGGCAAAGAAGCCGGCGATCAGGAAGACGAAGATCCCGGCCGCAATGATTGCCCCATACATGTAGGTGATGCCGAGCTTACCCCCGATGGACTCCAGCGGCGTTACGGCCTGGACGGCACAGCCGAGGACGACGGGAAGCCCGATCCCAGTGATAGCGGTCCGTTTCAGCTGCAGGAACGTTGCCACTCCGCACATAAAGATATCAATTGAAACCAGGTAGGTCATCTGCAGAGTCGAAAAATACAAATATTGACCGATTAAGAGTGGTACGAGGACGTCCCCAGAATACATGGCCAGCAGGTGTTGGAAACCCAGCACAAAGTTTTTCCATTGATCCGCGAAGTTCAAATGGTGGACGTGGGTCGTAACAGTCATTGGTTGTTTCACAAATTATTCCTCCTAATATTGTGATGGTCAATTCGATCAACAGCCAAATAAAAAAGCTCTTTTTGCCAAGTAAAGCAAAAAGAGCTGGCGTTCAATTCGCTTATAGTCCAAAGTTTACGGCTTTGGGTAGGAACTACCGTCCATATTACGGCATTATATAGGCTATTGATTTCATTGGAAGTGTAGCTATCCTAACATGGAATCGGGGACGATGCAAGGCGCTCGTTCGGCTTTTCAATTAGTGACTGCACAGCTAACTAAAGATTGTTCAGTTAAAGGTGGTAAACTAGATTAGGAGTAAATGAGATAAAGTGGTATTATATTAGAAAGTAATTAGTTGCACTAAGCAAACGGAGAGGACGCGAAAATCATTATGAAGAAAAAGATGAGCAGCTGTACGGCAATGCTGGTCGGCAAGAACGCAACGATTGACGGATCCACGATCATTGCTCGGGATGAGGATGCCGAAGACGGGGTTAATCCCAAGACCTTTAAGGTGTTCCCGGCTAAGGACTATACCGGTGAGCACTACGTTTCCAAGTACAATGGCCTGACCGTTGACATGGAAGGCCAAGGCTGCCGGTTCACGGCGACACCTAATGGGGTTCCTGACGAGGGCCGTTGGGATGAACAGGGAATCAACGAACATAACGTGGCCATGAGTTCCACCGAAACCGAGATGACCAACGCGCGGGCCCTCGGTCATGATCCACTGGTTAAGGACGGGGTCAATGAAGACTCGATGCTGTACCTGGTTCTGCCGTTCATCAAGAGCGCACGTGAAGGGGTTCAACGCCTGGGCCACCTGATTGAAAAGTACGGTACTGGTGAGACCAACGGGATTGCCTTCAGTGACCACGATGAGGTTTGGTACCTGGAAACCGCTGGTGGACACCAATGGGTCGCTCAGCGGATTCCTGACGATGCCTACGCAATTGCCCCAAACATCATGTGCATTGAGGAGATCGACTTTGATGATCCTGACAACTACATGTACGCGAGCGGCATCCGAGAATTCGTCGAGAAGTTCCACCTCAACCCGAACCCGGGTACCTTTAACTTCCGGAACATCTTTGGTACCCAGGACGAGGCGGATGCTTACTATAACACGCCGCGTTCCTGGTATGGTCAAAAGCTTTTCACGCCATCACTAGAACAGAATCCAACCAGCCAGAACATCCCGTTCATCCAGCATGCTGAGAAGAAGATCGCGGTCGAGGATGTTGAACAGTTCCTGTCATCACACTACAATGGTACCTCGTACGATCCAATGGGCACTTATGCCTCTGGAACACCGGAAGAACAGCGGAAGTTCCGTTCCATCGCCCTGGACCGGAACCAGAGCTCCTGCATCCTGCAGATCCGGAATGATGTTCCAGCAGAATATGCTGCTATCCAATGGATCAACTTCGGCTTCTACTGCTACAGCCCATACGTACCGTTCTTTACCAACATCAATGACACGCCAGCCAACTACCAGGTAGCCACCGACGACGCTGATCCAGCCAAGAGTGCCTACTGGATGCACAAGCTGCTGGAGGTAATTGTGGAACCGCGCTACCATGAATTCATCAACGAGGTAAACGACTTCCGTGATGGTTGCCAGAGCTATGGTGTCGGTCGTGTCGATGCCATTACTGCCGGAGCTGCCGGTAAGCAGGGGGCTGAGTTGACGGACTACCTGACTGCTGCCAACAAGGAGTCGGCTGCTCATGTCACTGCCGCCACCCACCAGCTGATGAGTAGTCTGATTCACCAGGCCCTCTTGAACTCCAAGTTCCAGTTCGAACGGGGCGACAACCTTTAATACCTTATTAGTCTAATTAAAATGAGCCTGGTTGCACGGTCTCCCCAATTGATTTTAGGGATCTCGCGCGACCGGGCTTTTTTAGTGTTAGAATTGATGGCAGACTTTTCATTGGGGAGTAGTGAATTTGAGTAAGCTAAAGAAACACGTCACACGGGAAATGAAACAGTGGGAGCAAAGTCAGGCTAACGAACTGACTAAGATCCGGGCTGCCCAGCGCCACCTGATCTACAACGTGGTGGCCTACTGTGCAATTTCAGTTCTCGAATACTGGTTGGCGGCCATCAGTCAGTCGCAAACCCTGCGCGCGGACGCCTTTAATAACCTATCAGGAATTATCTCAACCGTTTTACTGATGATGGGCCTTCACATTGCCCAGGACATTCACGATGATGACATTGCCGGGGTCAAGCTCCCTGACAGCAAGTACCAGAAAGTTCTCGGTGGCGATCAACGGATTCAGTTTGTCCGCTGGCGCTACGAGACCGTCTTCTCACTGGTCACGGCGGTAGTAATGAGTTCAATCGCCCTGAGTGTTATCGGTGACGGCATTAAGGGCCTTCTTAACCCCGCTAAGCGAGTTGTCCCTGAACCAGTTGCCATTATTGGGGCCGGAATTGCCTCCGTAATCATGCTGATTGTCTGGTACATGAATCGGCGGACGGGTCACCGTCTATCTAACGCGGCTTTACTTGCTTCCGCCCAAGATAGCTTGAGCGATGCCTTTACCAGTATTGGGACCATGGTGGCAATCGCTGGGGCCCTGCTTTTTCACCTGACCTGGCTAGATGGGGTTACCAGTATTGTCGTTGGTTTCTTCATTCTCTACTCCGGGTTGAAGATCTTCTTTGAGACCAGTTTGAACCTGGCGGACTACTTTGACCCCAAGGCGGAAAAGCAGTACCACGACGCCATCCTGAAAGTGAAGAAAGTTAAGGGAATCGTCGAGCTCAAGGCCCACTACAACGGGAACGTCGTCTCGCTGGATGCTACCCTGATTGTTAACGGTAAGATGACGGTCCTGGAAAGCTACCAGCTGTCGGAGAAGATTGAGCGGATGCTTCGTAAGCAGTTTGGAATCATTGATGTTGATATTTCATTCATGCCGGACCCGCATTCGTTCTCAGACCATGATGTCAGCGGCCACTTCTAAATATAAAAAAGCCTCGCATTCAAAAT
>DBOT01000137.1:3715-4443 GCA_002299975.1 Lactobacillaceae bacterium UBA639 | reverse complement strand
TGCTGGTTATTAATTACGCCCCGTACCCACTTAAAGAAGTAGGCTGCCCGGAAGTCGGTAATCTGACTGACCGTCATGTTTAGGGCCAGCATCTGGATATTGTCGATAATCTGGGGATCAATCTGCCGAATCGTATAGACAACCTTGCTCAACGGGAAGTCCGCCACATCCTTGGGTAATTGCCAGCGCTTTTTTCGTTGGTTGAACTCCCGTAGTAGCAGCTCATAGCCATGCAGCTTTCCCTCGTGATCGTAGATGGGCTGGCCGAAGTACTCATACTTGTTGACAAAGCCGTGTTCATCATCAATCCCGGTCTTGAGACGGTAACGGAAGTAGGCACTGATACAAAGACCAATGCAGATGACGGTGAACCACACAAAGGTCCACCATAATAAAATTATCAAATCAGTCATTGCTACCGGCCTTCCTTTCTGGGCTGACCCACTTTCCACTGCCTTAATAGCCTTCAGGCAGGTGGTGACAATCGTCAGCGGGTTAACGATCCAGGTGAAGAGCAGGTAGATCGGCGAAAACATCAGGTAGCGCAGCTTGGCCCCGTCAAAATCGAGGATCAGGGCGGCTAACACTTGAAAGAGACCGGCGATCAGCTGGAAGTTAATAAAGATCATGCTCATTGCAATCCCGTGCCAGACCCGTTCGTAGTTCCCGGTAACCGCAAAATGAATCATTAGCAAGACAAAAATGATACTGGTGATCCAGAAGAAGAA
>DBOT01000137.1:0-3622 GCA_002299975.1 Lactobacillaceae bacterium UBA639 | reverse complement strand
AGGACCTTAGTAAAGTTGGTCAGCCACACCTCGGTTCCCCCTTGGGCCCAACGCTTCCGCTGCCTATAAAGATCATGAAAAGATTCGGGAACATTCATGTGAAAGACAATGTCGGGCGCAAACTTGGGTGTGACGTTCATGAAGGTGTGATCCCAGGCGATACTGATATCCTCCGTGGCCCGGTCCTGACGAAAGCCGCCAACATCAATCAAGAAGCTCCGCCGGTACATCGTGTTGGCCCCACTATACGCGTACATCGTGTTATTCAAGGCCGTCTGACTACGCTTAATGATGCCGACAATGCTAGAGAATTCCACCGTTTGGGACTTCCCCCAGAGGGTCGATCGGTTGTAGACATCCATATTCGCCGTAATTGCCGCATAGTTGAGGCCGGCGGGGCTGGTGAAGTATTGCATGTACTTGATCAGGGCGTCCTTCTCTGGGATCGTATCGGCATCGTTACTGAGGATGTAGTCGCCCTTGGCAAAGAAGATCCCGATGTTAAAGGCATGGGCCTTCCCCTGATTCTCCTCAATCCGGATGACCCGCAGCTTTGGATAACGCTGCTGCATCTGGTGCAGAATCTGCGGTGTCTTATCAGTGCTCCCATCGTCCATGACTAGCACCTCATAGTTGTGATAATTAAGGTCATTCAACAGGTACTCAAGGGTATCCTGGATGACCACTTCTTCGTTATGGGCCGGGATCATGATGGTGATGAAGGGCTCATCCTTCAGCACCTCTTTGGCCGGCAGCTCCTCCTCGTGGCGAAACGTCATGTAGGAAAGAGCGCCAAAGAACCAAAACATTGCCCCCAGGATCGGGTATAAGCACAGAATTAAGTTAATAATAATCAAAAATGTCATCCAAGGCGAGCTAGTCTGGAAGACCTCATTCATAATATTAGAAACCATCAGTCATCCACCGCCTCTTCGTTATTGACAATTTTCTTCAGCTGGTTATTGCTAAGGTTCTGTTCCGGCTTCACCGTGTAATAACGACGACTCTGCCGAAATGCCTCATCGCCAAAACGCTTTGTCATAAAGCGTTCGGCACGACGCTGTTCCCACTGGTTCTTTGTCATGTCAAACATCGGCCACTTTTCAATTAAGCCACGGGCACGACGGACCTGGATATACCCCATGGCAAAACAAAAGACGGCAATGACCCCTGCAGCAAAGGTAAGGAAGATCATCAAAAAATTCAGCTCGGTAAAGCCCTCTGCATAGTGCCAGAAGAAGTGACCGTGCTGTCCGTTCGTCCGGTACGCCCAGTAGGTCGACGTGGTAATCATAATTGGAATGAATAGAATGATCCAGACCAATATCACCACTAGGGTCTGCCAGATCTTTGTCCACCAGTGTCCTTTTTCAAAATAACGGTCACGATAGTTATGCTGCAAATGTTTGTCCATGGTTAATTAATTTGGTAATGGAACAAATAAGTTCATGATTACCTTTCTCCTTACTACTTAAAATCAAGTCATACGTTGGAAAGTATAGCACATAATTGCATATAAAATATTTTATCAAACTGCTAGCTAGCTTACATGCATATTCCGCTGAAAGCATGCATAATCGCCGATCTCATAACAACTTCAGGCTGGACTTAAATTCCAACAAGCGCTAAAATCTGTAAGCAATTACAGAACTAATATGAAAAGAGAAATAGCTTTTGGCAATTGAAATATTCGACGCTGTTATCTACCTGCCGATAATCGTCATCGGTCAAATTTACTTTGAGCATTACTTTGCCTCATTCAAGAACCAGCGCTCCGCTAACTTTATCCTAACAACCGTTATCGTCGTCACCTACCTCATTCAGGAGTTCTGTTTATTGCAGATCTCCCTTCTTAACATCAGGGACGCCGCCTTTATCATGGTGCTTCCAGTAACCATGCTCTTCCGCAACAGCCGCAATAAGATTTGGTGGTGGCTCCTCGCGATCACTCCAATCCTAGCTAACATTTACATGGCCCATATCAAGCTCAGCTCATTCAGCGACTGGGGGGTCTGGATTGGGCAATCAATTGTCTTCTTCCTCGTTTGCCTTGCCTTGACCAGCAGGAAATATCTCTCACTCCGGGTCCGCTACACCATGGCAATTGTCGGGCTGGGCATTGTTGAATTGCTTTACCTAACATTGGAAAATCAATTTCGACCTGCCAGTATCGTGGCGGCCACCGCTGGTCTAGGGGTCTTTCTTATCCTTGAGGGGCAACGCTATGCAGTTGAAATGAAAAAAGACCAAAAGCTTAAATTGTTGCAAAACGAGAGCGAACGTGACGACCTAACTGGCCTTCTCAATTACCGGGCCCTTAGCCAAGAGATCAAAAACCTGACAAAACGTAAAGAGATCCACAATATTATCATCGGTGGCCTGGACATCGATCACTTCAAGTCAATTAATGATCGATACGGCCATTTTGTGGGAAATGAAGTGCTGAACCGTTTCTCCACCACCCTCCGTGACCGTATCCATTCGGAATTTCCGAACCACGGCTACGCCTACCGCTTCGGGGGCGAAGAATTTTCCATTGTAGTCACCAATCATTCGATCAGTGAAGTTCACGCGGTCCTTCAATCAGTTGAGCGTTACTTTGTCCAACACCCGATCATCACCACCGAGGGGGGACCAAATCAGTCTCAGTTTCTCTGCTGGCTTAACTAATCATTTGAACGGTGAAGTGCTCGATAACACCTTGAAGAGAGCCGATAGGATGTTGTATAGTGTAAAAAATAACGGTCGTGGCTGGATCATTACTGATCACCACCATAAATTAGAGGAAGCAGAATAACCACGAACTGTAATGGGAGTAAAAACAAAGAAATTGAATAATCAAATTGCACCTGATCTTGTAAAGCTTCACAATATTTTTCAGCCGATTTTGCGGGTTGATCATCACTTGCACGCCAAAGTTGATGCATATGAAATGTTAATGCGGGACGCCAAGGGAACGTTCCCCGGAATACAGTTTTTACACAGTCTAACTACCCAGAAAGGGAACAACAACTGGATTGACATCAGCCAACAAGCACTGGATCAAGTCCTCGTCGATCATCCCCAACGAAAGATTTACATTAACCTTGAACCATGCCAGATGGAGTTTAGCAACGTCTGGGCTTTTCTCGACACCATCTACCAGCGTTATCATAACCAGGTGGCCATTGAAATTACTGAAAGACGGGAGACCATTCATAGCCTCGATTATCTTGATGATGAGATCCACCGGCTAAAAGATATGGGCTACGAGCTAGCAATCGACGATGTCTGTGCCGGTAGTAATAGTTACGCCTTCATCGTTCGCCAGCTCAGTGTCATCCACCGAATTAAACTATCCCTTTTGATCTTCCGTAACGAGGACCAGGAAACCCGGCGTAACTTCGTTAATGCCTGGCAAACATTTGCCCTCCACCACCACCTTGACTTTGTCATCGAGGGCATCGCCAACCGCGAGCTTGTCCAAAAATTTGCCGGTAATCCCATGGTGCTCCAGCAAGGCTTCTATTGGGGAAAGTGCTCTGCTAACATCTAGGAAAGTACTGGAACTATAAATGCCTCACTACCATTCAAAACTAAGAATGATAGTGAGGCATTTATAGTTGGCAGATTGTAAAATTTA
>DBOT01000126.1:22624-30724 GCA_002299975.1 Lactobacillaceae bacterium UBA639 | reverse complement strand
TCACGGTAGACTTCAGCCAGCTGACTTTCAGTGAAGTATTCCTCATCATCCACGGAGTACCAACCGGTGTATTCACCCTTGTAGATGTCACCCTGGTCGACGAACTTTTGGAAGATCTTCTGAACAGCCTTTTCGTGGTAGTCATCGGTCGTCCGGATGAACTTGTCGTTGGTGATCTTCAGCGTCTTCCACAGCTTCTTGATCCCCGCAGCCATTTGGTCAACGTATTCTTGTGGCTGCATGCCGAGCTTATCCGCCTTCTGTTCAATCTTCAGACCGTGTTCATCAGTCCCGGTCAGGAAGAAAACGTCATAGCCATTCAGACGCTTGAAGCGCGCTTCCGCATCACAAGCAATGGTGGTGTAGGAGTTACCAATGTGAAGCTTACCAGATGGATAGTAAATTGGTGTTGTAATGTAATAAGTCGGTTTTTCAGTTGCCATATGAGGCCCCTCTCTCTAATTGATTTCTAAGATTAGTTTTACAGTTTAGTATAGCATATTAGCCGCCCGGGAACAGGCTAAAACAGGTCGATCTGTTCAGGTGAGCGCGGTGCCAGACCGGTGAAGTGAATACCAAGCATCTTCTGTAGCTGGAGAGCATTCGGGGCGGCGTCCTTTCCCGAGTTGTTGTTGAAGACCACGCAGAGTTCCTTGGGCTGTGGTGTCAACTGGTTGATCTGATCACAGAACGCCTGCAATTCGGCAGAAGAGTACTTATATAAGGTCCGGGTCTTGCGCCAACTCTTCCCCTGGTTGATCCAGCCTTCCGTGTTCTGCCCGTGCAGACGCATCATCACCAGGTCCGGATTGGTCGTCGCCAACACAAAGGGAACCGAGGTGACGGTACCATGGGGTTCATCGGCCGCGACCAGGGTGAAGTGGAGCTCCCGACAGAAGGCCAACAGGGATTTCAACGTCCCCGGCCGGTACCAGGTCTGGTTACGCAGCTCAATGGCGATCGGCAGGTTCCCCATCCAGAGCCGGACCAGGCGGAGGTATTCGATATCTTGCGGTGAGGCATCAAAATAGGGTGGAAATTGGAAGAGGACCGTCTTGAGCTGGCCAGCTGCCACGAGGGGGGCCACCGTCTTACGGTAACGATTGAAGAGCTGCTCGAGCTCCCCCTTCTCCTGGCCCCGTTCGTGAAGAGTCATCCTCCGGTGAGTCTTCACGATAAATTGAAACGACTCTGGCACCTCAGCCAGCCAGTTCTGAATCGTCGTCACCTGGGGAAGGGCGTAGAAGAAGGTATCCACTTCCACCGTCGGCAGGTGCTGGGCGTATTCATTTAAGGTGACGGGCCGTTGTTCGTTATTGATCAGGGCCGGGTGCTCGGTCCAGGTGGTCAAGCCAATGGTTATCTTCATGATTAATCCCCTCCATATTCGTTTCTATCCTAAGGGCTGACCGGTAACATTGCAATTGAAAAGAAGAAAAGTCTCACTGATCTGCTTAGCAAATTCTTATTCGCAGCAAAATAAATCTATATTCATCGGTTGACCGGCCACGAGGGCCTAGACGACGCCTTTTATGCAGCGCAGTCGGTACAGCCACGCAGATTATGCAAAATTTAGCTGGACAATAATGAGAGACTTTCTTAGACTGGCATTTTTAACTGTAAATGTCTCAATAAACATGTTATTTTACAGTTGAACAACAAAGAAAGGGGCGATCATAATGCTACTAAACACTAATGCAATTCGTAACGTTACCCGTAACTTTGAGAAGGACGGCCACTCGAAAGGTTCAGTGGCATTGCCATTCAAAGTGGATGGTAAGGTCGTCTTCTTCGAATAATTAAATACTCAAACGCCCACGGCTCCGCAATCTGCGGGGCTTTTTGATTTGGCTAACAAAAAATCAGTAAAATTCTGTTGACAAACGTCGACACAGTATTCTAGAATACAAGTATCAATTTCGAAAGGAGCCGAACCCATGTCATTCATTAAATCTGCAATGTGTTGTCAACCTTCAAGTACATTCGGACAAACTGACATGAGTTCAGCTGGCCGTTTTCTTTGAGGTTGACTTTTTTAATCTCACGAAAACCCGCTTAAAGTAGGTAAACGCCACCGATCATGTCATTGATCGGTGGCGTTTTTTGTATTCAACTAGAAAGAGTGATTATTTATGAGTTTAAGTCGTGAAACCGTCCTTAAGGCACTACATAACGAAACCGTTGACCAGATTCCTGCATCGTTTTGGCGGCACTTCGCTGATAACGAGTTTACCAACGCCGCCACTACCCCTAGCGTTTTGACGACCAACCTAAACGGCCACCGGGACTACTACCAGGCCGTTGACGTTGACTTCGCCAAGACAATGCTCGATGGCTACTTCCCCTACCCCTTCCATGGCGTTAACGATCCCAAGAGCATCACTGACCTCCATAACTTACGGCCAATCGAAGATAATGATCCCTGGCTGACTGGTCAGGTGGCCCTGGCCGAAAAGCAAAAGCAGCTCGCCGGTGACCGGCCAACGTTTGTCACCATGTTCTCACCACTGTTCCTCCTGAAGTGGGCACTGATTGAGCACTACCAGGAACCACTGCTGCTGGCTGACAAGCGCTTCGCCGACATGTACGAAGAGGATCCCCAGCTCGTTCTCCACGTTCTGAAAGTCATCAGTGACGACCAGAAGAAGGTTGCCAAGGCCCTGATGACCACCGATATCGATGGCATCTACTACAGCACCCAGGAGATCCAGGATGAACGGACCAGTAACCCGCAGTTCTTTGAAGAGGTAATGGAGCCGATCGACATCGACGTCCAAAATACTATCAACGCCGTCTCCCCACTCAACATCCTGCACATCTGCGGATTCGACGGGGCCGACAACCACCTGGATTGGTTCGTCAACTACCCACTGCAAGTCATCAACTGGGCGACTGAGACCGATGGCTACTCCTTGGCCGCTGGTAAGAAGCTCTTCGGTGATCGGCCGGTCATGGGTGGCCTGGACAACAGCACCAAGGGAATCCTTTACTCCGGCACTAAGCAACAGATCCAGGACAAGGTCCACGCACTGATCAGCGAAGCCGGTAACCAAGGGGTCCTGCTCGGAGCCGACTGCACGGTTCCACGTGACATCGACTACGACCACTTGCGTTGGGCAATTGAAGCCGCACATAACTAAAGGAGGCAGGAACTTGCTACTAACGGTTAAAGACTTACACAAATCATTCAACGACCGAGAGATCCTCAAGGGGATTGACTTCCATATTCAAAAGGGTGAGATCGTCGTTATGATCGGCCCGTCTGGTTCTGGGAAAACCACCTTCCTGCGTAACCTCAACTTCCTGGAACACGCTGACCAGGGCTCAATGGACTTTTCCGGTCACCAGATTGACCTGGCCAAGCCGGACAAGAAAGACGTGCAGTGGGTGCGGCGCCACTCTGCGATGGTTTTCCAAAACTACAACCTCTTCAAGAACAAGACGGCCCTGCAAAACATCGCTGAGGGACTGATCTATGCCCAGGGGATGGCCAAGGACAAGGCCAATGCCATCGCTACCAAGGAATTGGCTAGTTTGGGGCTTAGCAAACAGGCCCAGCTCTACCCGTCCCAACTCTCCGGTGGTCAGCAGCAGCGGATTGGAATTGCCCGGGCCACGGTCTTGAATCCCGAGATCATCCTCTTTGATGAGCCAACCTCCGCCTTGGACCCCGAGCTGGTCGGTTCCGTGCTTGGTGATATGCGAAAGCTCGCCGAGGCTGGCCAGACGATGATCATCGTCACCCACCAGCTTGGTTTTGCCCGGCAGGTGGCCGACCGGATCGTCTTCTTCGATGAGGGTAAGATCGTCGAAGAGGGGGCCCCACAAGACCTGTTTGACCATCCCCAGAACAAACGGACGGCGCAGTTCCTGACGGCCCTCAGCAATGCCAACTAAGGGAGGCGACCACCATTGAGTAACACCAAAATACTGGGCGTAATCCTGCGGGGGCTGCCAAATACCCTCTACCTGTTGGTTCTCTCCTTTATTTTTGCGACCATCCTAGGGATCTTCTTGACCTGGCTGGACCTACGAAAGAACCGTGTCGCCACCGGGATCGCCCACGTCTACCTCGGGCTAATTCGGGGGACGCCACCGTTGCTGATGCTCCTGCTAGCCTACTACGGACTGCCGGTCCTTCTGAAGGCTATCGGGATCAATATCGACGGCTGGACCAGGTTGACCTTCGGGGTGCTGGGGCTGTCACTGGGCTGGAGTGCCTACCTGTCAGAGGCTTTCCGGAGCGCCTACCTATCCGTTGATCCTGGCCAGCTGGAAGCGGCTAGGTCAATCGGGCTACCTGATCGCACCACCTTCTGGCAGATCCTGATCCCCCAGGCAACCATCATTGCCCTGCCAAACATTGAGAACCTGGTCATTGGCCTGGTCAAGGCGACCTCACTGGTCTATGTTCTGGGTCTCTACGACCTTTACAACGAGGCCTCGAACCTCTCTAACCAGACGGCCGGAATCCACCAGCTCCGGATCTTTATCCTCCTGGCATTGACCTACTGGGTAATCGTCCTGGTCATCGAGGGAATCTTCCGGTTGATCAGGAATCGCTTCGCTGCCATCCGCATTTAGCTGAAAGGAGGAAATGCTCTTGTTTGACTTAAACTTTGCGCGGGAGTCATTCGGTCAGATCTTGGCGGCTGCTCCCCTCACCCTCCTGGTGGCAGTAGTAACAACCCTCGTTGGCCTGATTCTCGCCATCCTAGTTGCCATCGCGCGGGAGAAGAAGATTCCCGTCCTCTCCCAGGTGTTGGCAGTCCTGGTGTCCTTTATCCGGGGAACCCCCATCCTGGTTCAACTCTACGTGGTCTACTACGGACTACCGCAGCTGCTGGTCCTGATGCGGAGCTGGGGTTGGAACACCAATCCGGACGGCCTCCCCGCCATTGTGATTGCCTTTTCCGCATACGGGCTCAACGCCATGGCCAACCTTTCGGAGAGTATCCGGTCTGCCTACCACTCGGTGGATTACCGCCAGTATGAAGCGGGCCTCGCCGTGGGGATGACCCCGTTCAAAACCATGACCCAAATCGTGGTCCCGCAACTGATCACCAACCTGATCCCTAACTTCACCAACATCTTCTTGGACCTGATCAAGGACACCGCGCTAATCTACAACATCGGTCTGGTCGAGATCATGGGACAGGCCAACATCGTCTCATCGATCGGGTTCAAGTACCTCGAGACTTACACCGACGCGCTCGTCATCTACATCGTCATCTGCTGGATTTTCGCTAAGATCTTCCAGCTGATCGAGGACCGGCTGCGTCGTCGTTATGCGCTGAACTAATATTTAAATACCGAATTTATAAATAATCATCAATAATTAAAGGAGTTAAAAATCATGAAGTTATCTCAATTAGTTACCCGTGCGGCCCTGGCCAGTTTGACCATCCTGGGGCTCTCCACTGCAGCTGGTTCTGCCTCTGCCGCCACCACCGTCACTGTCGCCGCACCAAATGGTAATTCACCATACATCATCAACACCGACCATGGGGCCAGCGGTTACTACGGTGAACTGATCAAGCGAATCGACCGTGACCTGCCACAATACAAGTTCAAGACAACCTTTACCTCCCAAAACGCGGTCTTTGCCGGACTCCAATCTGGGAAGTATGACGTTGCTATGTCCAACTTCTGGTACAACAAGCAACGGTTCAATAACTACTACCACACTCGGGCCAATGGGCTGGATGACCTCCGCCTGGTTGAAAGGAAGAACGGTAAGAAAGCCAACTCCCTCGCCGAAGTTGTCAAAAAGAAACTGACCGTGGTTCCGGTATCCACCAGTGATGCTCGTTACAGCCTGCTGGAAAACTACAACCAACAGCACCCAAACAACAAGCTCAACCTCAAGGGGATCGGTGACCAGACGACCGGGGACGCCCTGAAGCAGGTTGCCCAAGGTAAGTACGACGTGGCCGTTTACCCTTACGCCGCCTACAAGTCCGTTCAAACGACCTCTGCCGGCAAGAACCTGACCGCCTCTAAGTCAATCGGTCTGGAAAGCTCCTACTTCCTTCTTCACAAGAGTCCTGCTAACAAGAAGCTGACGCAGGCCATGAACAAGGAACTCCAGAAGCTCCACGACGACGGCTACTTGGAAAAGCTGACCAACAAGTACCTGTACGAGAACACCTTTAAGCTGCCTGGTGCCCAGAAGGAATTCAACGCCCACAACTAATCATTCACTGAGGACACAAAAAAGCGGATCATCACTGATCCGCTTTTTTATTATGTTCTAAACCTGCAGCTCGTTGAAGAACTTCGTCGCGTCCGTCTGCACCATCGTGAATTCACACGGCAGGTTCAGCTTCTGCTGGTTAATTGCCAGAACCTGGGCATCCGGGTTCCGGTATTCCAGCAGCCCGGCAAACGGGTAGACCTTCATGGAGGTCCCCACAATCACAACCAGGTCAGCTGCCTGCATTGCCCGAACAGAATTCATGATGTCGTCCTGTTTGATCCCCTCATCGTAGAGCACGATGTCGGGCCGCAGTGAGCCACCGTCTTTGGCGTGAATCCGGCTCTTCAGGTAGTCAGCTACCGGCACCGTCTCCCCGCACTTCTCACAGTAAACGTGGTAGAGGTTTCCGTGGAAGTCAATCAGGTGGGTTGTCCCCGCCTCCTCATAGAGGTTATCAATGTTTTGCGTGATCACCGTCGCCCGGTCCTGGTTAGTCAGGGCTGCCTGCTTCTGATGGATCACGTTCGGCTTAGCATCCGGGAAGTAGAGGTTCTTCTTACAAAACTCGTAGAAGCCCTCTGGATCGCTGCTAAAGTAGCGGTGGCTCAGGTAGTACTCGGCATTCTTATCCTGGGTGTAGAGCCCATTAGCTGAACGAAAATCCGGGATCCCCGAGGCGGTTGAAACCCCGGCTCCGGTCAAGAAGACGATCCGCTTAGCATTATCGAATAATTGCTGAATTTGCGTGTCCATAGGCTCACTTCCTTACAATGTATGGTACGCTGTGTTCTTCTAAGAACTTCTTCACGGGCATGTCGTAAACCCGCTTGAAGTACTCTGGTGCATTGGACTGGGGTGCTTCGATGGTGAAGGAGTTCTGCCGGTCGCTCCGCCGCAAGCCAACGTAGGCCCGCTTGGTCGTGCCCCGCTCCTTCATGTCGGAATGGAAGATCTCAAAGACCTGCCGCATCTCCAGTCGTAGTTGTCGCTCACTCAGTACGGGTGAAACGGTTGTGTATTCGTTATTGTGCAGTGCTGGCAGGCCCCACTGTTGCATCTGTTCATCAAATAGGGAGTAGACCTTGATGATTGTCCGCCGCATGTCGAATGGTGACTTGATTGGCTTGGCCGTGATCTCATCATAGATCTTCTGGGCCGCCGCCAGGGCTTCCGGATAGTTTTCCTTAAAGCGGTCGGCAAACTTGTCAAAGTGGTTACCATAGAAGACCAGGGCATCGAGGATCGTCAACAGGCGCAAGGTTCGCTCGTCATCGTCCTTGGCCCCCTCCTTGGTCAGGGTGTGTTCAACACCCTTCCAGTATTCCTCTTCGATCTGGTCATTGATCAGGCCGTGCTTACGTTGTTCAGCAACCACCACGCGGTGAACCACCACGTTGTAGAGGTCCGTGGACATGATCATCATCTGCTCATCGAGTTCCTTGTCCCCAAGTGACAGCTGGAAGAAAATCTGCGGGAAACCCTTGAGCAGCATCAGCAGGTGCAGTAACTCGTGGGAGGCGGTGTAGTTAGGTTCCGTCAGGTCGGTCACAATGATAAAGAGACCGCCGGGTAGGGTCTTCTGGGTGGCTTGATCATGCCGCACGTAGCCAGACTTCTCACCGTGGAATTGGACAAAGACCGTACCATCTGGGTAGAGTGAATTGATTTCATCCAACAGGGCCTGGTTTGTCGCGTCTAACTTAATTTCTTCTTCGCTCATTATTGATCCTTTCTAATTTCAGCTAATACCAGCCGGGCCGTTTCCTGGTCAACGTGAGTGGCTTTAGCTAATCGGGCAGCTACCAGCGGGACCTCCGCTGGCTTGGCGCCGACACTCACTGCTAGTGACCGGTACTGGAGCTTCATGTGTCCAGCCTGGATCCCTGTTGTTGCCAGGGCAC
>DBOT01000126.1:8623-22595 GCA_002299975.1 Lactobacillaceae bacterium UBA639 | reverse complement strand
TTTTGGGCCAAGCCGAGGCTGGCTGTTACTGCCGCCAGCTCTTCGGCCGTCTTAATCTTACTAATTTGATAATTGAGTTTCGTCATTGGGTTCAAACCGATTGAACCACCGACTACGCCCACCGGCAGGGGCAGGGTCATTTCACCATGCAACTTACCGTCGACAATGGTCCAGGTGCTGAGCCCGCGATACTGACCACTGCGGGCAGCGTAGGCATGGGCCCCGCTCTCAATTGCCCGCCAATCATTGCCACTAGCGATCATCACGGCATCGATTCCGTTCATGATCCCCTTGTTGTGGGTGGCCGCCCGGAACGGGTCCACCTGGGCAAGGGCACTGAGCTTGGCGATCTGTTGGGCCACCTGATCACCGGGCTGCTGCCTGGTGGCCAGCTTGGCAAAGTCAACATCACAGTTGACCGTCTGCAGACTGTTAGTTGCCAGGTTACTCAAAATAGCAACCAGGACGTGGTAACCCTGGGCGGTTAGTTCGTGACCGACCGCCTCGGCCATTGTGTTGACGCTGTTGGCCCCCATCGCTTGGCAGACGTTGATTCCCAGGTCGACACTGATGAAGTCGCCGGGGGTCCGCACGGTCATTGACTGGGCACCCCCACCGCGGCGTTGCATCGACGGGTGGGCCGCATTGGCCACGGCCAACAGGTGGTCACGCTGGGCAGTCAGTTTTTTAACTGTCCCCGGAACATCGTCAACGTCGGTCAAGACGACCTGACCGACCAGTTCCCGGTGCTGTTTAGGCGCGGTAAAACCGCCGCTGGCCTGAACCCGTTTGGCACCGTTGCTGGCGGCAGCGATCACCGAGGGCTCTTCCACGACCATCGGAACAACATACTCCTGCCCATTGACAGTGAGGTTCAACCCCACTCCTTCCGGCAGGCTGTAGTCAGTCAGGTAGTTCTCCACCAGCTCGTTACCCAGTGTCGTTGCGTGCTCGGCCAGGGTCTGTGTCACCGATTGTGGGAGGTGGAGAGCCGTGGTCAACCGTTCGCGCCGGGCCTGGGGATCAATCCGGTAAAAGCCGTGTTGCCAATCACTCATTGTGGTCGCTTCCTTTGGTTAACATATTCGGTGATGATCCCCTCCCGGACACCACTTTCCGAGAAGATCACCCGACCGTCACTGTTGCGCTGGAGCAGGCTGACGAGGGGCAGCATCCCCCCGACAATAATATCCGCCCGTTCTGGCTCCAGTCCGGGCATCCGCTTGCGCTGGGCCAGGTTGCGGTTCAACAATTCCCGGTAGGTGGCAAATACCACTCGTGACGAGAGCTGGTAGCCATGGATTGACCGTTGCCGACGATGACGGTGGTGGTAGGACCAGGTCATCCGGGCCAGCGTCCGGTTAGCACCACCCAAGAGGACAATTGGTACCCGGGTCGCATACCGCAGCCAGGGAATTTTGGTCAGCCGTTCATTCATCGCCACCTGGGCTCGGAATAGGTCGGCGGACCGCACATAGCCATTTAAGTGGAACTGCTCCGACAGGGTCACGGCGCCGACTGGGATCGAGATCAGGTCCCGCGCCCGTCGCTGTTGGACTAACACCAGCTCACAGCTTGCACCACCGACATCCAGAATCAAACAGTGGTTTAACTTCATCGTCCGAATCACGCCTAGGTAGTCGTAGTAGGCTTCCTTCTTCCCCGAAAGGACCTGGAGACGAATTCCGACCTCTTTCTGGACCCGGTTGAGGAACTCCTGCCGGTTACGCGCTTGGCGCACCGCCGCCGTCGTAATCGCCCGCACCTGGGTATGGGGCATCTCCTCATAGATCTGCTTGAAGCGCTTCAGGGCGGCAATGGTCCGGTTCATGGCGTCCTCTTGCAGCATCTTTTCCCGACCCATTCCTTCTGACAGACGGGTATTCTCCTTGACCCGCTTGATTTCACGAAAACGGCCATCCGGAGCGATTTCGGTGATCGCCATCCGGGCCGAGTTAGAGCCGAGGTCAACAATCGCGAGGTTTTCCACTATTTTCACCTCCGCTTTTTACTTTATTTTTTCTTAGAAAACATCCTCTTTATGTTACCATGTTCCGCGCTGTGAAACACTAATAACTACCCAGCAGGAAGAAATTTTCTTACATTAAAAGGGGACCGCTCACAGCAGGTGATTGCTGGGAGCAGTCCTAATCCAATTTTTTAGTTATGACTAGCCAAAGTAGTTGATTCCAATGGCGTCCCGAACTTCCTTCAGGGTCTGGTTAGCAACCTCATTAGCCTTAGCTGAGCCTTCCATCAGCACTTGGTCAACGTAGTCCAGGTTAGCCGCGTATTCTTCACGCCGCTTCCGGATTGGTTCCAAGATTGACTGGAGGACATCGTTTAAGTGCCGCTTGATCTTGACGTCACCGAGGCCCCCGGCTTGGTACTGTTCCTTCAGTTCCGCCACGTGCTCCTTGTCTGGATCAAAGATGTCCAGGTAGGTGAAGACCGTGTTACCCTCCACGTGACCAGGGTCGCTAACCTTGATGTGGGTTGGGTCGGTGTACATTGACATGACCTTCTTCTGAATGGTGTCAGCGTCATCAGACAGGTAGATGCAGTTCCCCAGGGACTTACTCATCTTGGCATTACCGTCGAGGCCTGGAATCCGGCCCTCACCCTTTGGCGGGAAGACCCCTTCTGGTTCGACCAGGATGTCTTGTTGGTAAATCCGGTTAAAGGTCCGGACGATCTCCCGGGTCTGTTCCAGCATTGGCTCCTGGTCATCACCAACCGGCACGGTGTCAGCCTTAAAGGCAGTGATGTCGGCCGCCTGACTGACTGGGTAGATGAAGAAGCCGGCTGGCACACTCTCACCGAACTTCTTCTGCTTGATTTCCGTCTTAACAGTTGGGTTCCGCTTCAGCCGGGAAACCGTAACCAGGTTCAGGTAGTGCATCGTCAATTCACTCAGTGCCGGGATCTGCGACTGAACCAAGATCGTTGACTTCTTGGGATCAATGCCCACGGCCAGGTAGTCCAGAGCAACTTGGTGCAGACTGTGGCGGATCTTCTCCGGATCACGGGCGTTATCGGTCAGGGCCTGTTGGTCGGCAATCATGATGTAGGTGTCATACTTACCAGTATTCTGCAGGGCCACCCGGTTCTTGAGGGAACCAACGTAGTGTCCAATATGGAGCTTGCCAGTTGGCCGGTCACCAGTTAAGATTACGTGTTTCTTTTCTGTCATAATTAATTCCTCCTTAAATGATAAAAGCGCCCTATTAGCCATCGACTAATAGGACGCTTGCGCGTGGTGCCACCTAAATTGCAAAATTAATTTGCCACTCTTAATAAAGGTTATTAAGTTGTAACCACTTCGCGCTTTGGGAACCTTCACACCAACCGTTCCTCGCTGTTCTCACGCTACTAAATATGCCTATATTTTAAGCCCTTTTACTGCTAAAAGGCAAGTCTCCCGTAGCCCACGTTTGCAAACGCTTGTTCGCCATTCTGGTATCCAGTATAATAGAGATATCAATAATCTGGAAAGGAGGAGCCATAGTGGCTACTTACCTGGCAATTGACCTAAAATCATTCTACGCCTCCGCCGAGTGCGCCGACTTGGGCTACGACCCCCTAAACACCAACCTGGTGGTCGCCGATGCCAGCCGTACCAGCAAGACCATCTGCCTGGCAGTCTCCCCGGCCCTCAAGAAGTTTGGCCTGCCTGGCCGGCCCCGTCTGTTTGAGGTCGAACAGCGGGTGGCCGAACTCAACCGTCAGCGGGCTAAGCAGGCGAGCGACCACCGCCTGGCCGCCTGGAGTTCCATTTTCCGCGATGAGCTCCTCCGTTCACCCAGTCTCAAGATCGAATACAAGGTGGTCCCACCCCGGATGGCCTTCTACCTGCAGCGCAGCGCCAAGGTCTACGAGATCTACCTCCGCTACCTGCCACCAGCCAAGATCCATCCTTACTCCATCGATGAGGTCATGATGGATATCACCGACTACCTGGCTAGCCACCACACAACCGCTCACGACCTGGCCAAGGAGATCATCCAGGTAATCCAAGCTGAGACTAAGATCACAGCTACTGCTGGAATTGGCGATAACCTCTACCTCGCTAAGGTCGCCATGGACATCGTGGCCAAGCGAATTCCAGCCGACAAAGATGGCGTCAGAATTGCTGAGATGGACGAGCAAAAATACCGGCGTTTTCTCTGGGCCCACCAACCGATCACCGATTTCTGGCGGGTCGGGCGCGGTTACGCCAAACGCCTGGCTAAACTCGGCTTACATACGATGGGCGATATTGCCCGCTGCTCCTTGGGGACCCTCTCCGACCCCCAGAACGAGGAGACCCTCTACCGGGAGTTTGGGAAAAACGCTGAACTGTTGATTGACCACGCCTGGGGATACGAGTCAGCGACCATCGACGACATCAAGCACTACCACTCCGACGACCATGGCCTCTACTCCAGCATCGTCCTTCCCCGTCCCTACACCTTTCAGGAAGGGCGGATCGTCGTCCAGGAGATGACCAACATGCTCTGTCTCCAGATGGTCAAGCGAGACCTGGTGGCTGATGAATTTTCACTGACTGTTAACTACGACGCCCAGAACCTGCAGCCGGGTCATGACTACCACGGCGCCATCACTAAGGACTTCTACGACCGGGATGTTCCTCATCCTGACCACCAGAAGATCAGCTTTAAGGTCCCGACCGCTTCACCGACCGAACTGATTGCCCGCTTTCTCGCCGCTTACGACCAATCCTTCCACCACCAGCTCACCATCCGTCGGGTCACTGTCACCGCTAACCACCTGGTTAACCGTTACAAGGCTCAGGAACGAACGTATACTGAACAGCTCGACCTCTTCAGTGATCCAGAGCAGGCTGTTCAAACTGCTAAAAAGCAGCAGGCCCAGCGTGACCAGGACTATAAGCTGCAGAAGTTGATTCTGAAGATGCAGCAGGACTTTGGTAAGAATGCCATTATCCGGGCCGCGGACCTCAAGGACGGCGCCGTTGCCAAGAAGCGCAACAAGGAGATTGGAGGGCACCAAGCATGATCGATAAGAAACAGTGGCAGGCCGAGCAGGCTCAGTTCAATGACACCAGTCGCTACAATGACATTATGGATATGCCACGCCATGTCTCACACGCCCACCTACCGATGACCGGGCGGGACCGGGCCGGCCAGTTTGCCCCATTTGCGGCCCTCACTGGGTACCATGAATTACTCGACAAAATTGCTCAACAATATGCCAACAAGAAGTATCCGACCGGGGAGGAAGAACAGGTGATCTTTGACTTCTTCCACCAGCTACCAATAGATGAAAAGGTAGTGCTGACGCTCACCTACTTCAACGGGGAGAGCGGCTACTATGACCACTACCAGGGCTCGCTGGACCACGTGAACTGGCCCCAGCAAGTCGCCTATTTCGTGGACGGCCCCCACATTCCCCTGCGTAATATCCGCACTGTCACCAGAAAGGAGACTCTTCATGACAAAAAGCAGCGAGATTCAGGCACTGATCAGGAAGGGTAACCAAACCATCGCCGATTTCCAGCAACATTCGTCGGGACGGTTGAACCTCTGGACGTCGATCGTTGAAATCAGTCAGAACTACGTGATCACTGTCGAGGCCCAGAAGCGGGTTGGCACGGGAATCACCACCGCCATCATCTGCCACCTTCCCTTCGAACAGTATACCGATGATGATTATCTGACGGTCTTGATGGGCCTGCAGCAGCAATGGGACATCCCGATCCTCTGCCACGCCTTTTCCCGGCGACGGTTGGCTAACCTACGTCACCAGTACGGTAGCCGGATCATCCGCGACGATATTGTCCGTCGGTACAAGTAAAATATCATGAAGCCAAAAAAGAGCTGGGCTCCAACAATTTGTTGGGCCACAGCTCTTTTCGTATTTAATTACGTTTTATTAAGCTTCCTTTACCACGAACAGACGACTGCTAAAGTCGGATGGATCCTTCTCTGGCTTGGTCCGGTCCATGATCCGCGGAACAAAGTAACCAACGTTCATCAACTCAGCACCGGAGAACTTCTCCTGACCGTTGTTAACCGTGTAGGTCTTCTCAGGGTCAAGGCCGGCGAAGTAGACCCGGATGTAGGCTGGGTTAGCGCCGTTGAGGATCTGGAAGCGGGCAGCGATGGCCGCACTCTTATCATCATTGACTACCTGCCAACCGTAGACGTTGTCATTGTCGGTGTCCGGGTTCTCCAACCGGTAGAACTTACCGAACTGGAAGAGGTGCCGGTACTGCTTGTAGAAGGCTACCTGCTTCTTGATCGTTGCCAACTGGTCTTCCGGCAGCTTGGTGATGTCTAATTCGTAGCCAAAGTCACCGAAGTAAGCCACGGCAGCCCGAGTATCGATGGAGGTCAACCGGCCAACCTGGTCATTTGGAACGGCTGAAACGTGAGCCCCCCACATTGACTGTGCATAACCGTAAGAGGTCCCGTCCTGAATCTTAATCCGCTCAACGGCATCGGTGTCATCACTGCACCATGCTTGCGGAGCGTAGTACATCATCCCGAGGTCGAAGCGGCCACCACCAGAGGCACAGGATTCAAATAAGACATTTGGAAAGGCCTTGGTCAGGCGAGCATACAACTGGTAGACACCAAGGATGTAACGGTGGGCAAACTCTAGCTGCCGGTCAGCTGGTAACTGGTTTCCGTACATTTCGGTGATGTTCCGGTTCATGTCCCACTTGATGTAATCTAGCTTGGTCTTCTTGATGATAGCGCTGATGTGGTCAACCAGGTAGTCAACCACTTCACTCCGGCTCATGTCGAGGACAAACTGGTTCCGAGCAGGCGTGCTCTGACGGCCGGGAGTCGCAATCATCCAGCCTGGGTGGGCCTCATAAAGTTTACTGTCGAGGGAAATCATTTCAGGCTCGAACCAGAGGCCAAACTTCATCCCCTTGGCGTGAACCGCGTTGGCAAAGCCGTCGATCCCGTCCGCAAACTTCTTCTCGTCCACGAACCAGTCCCCAAGGCTGGACTTATCGTCGTCACGGTGACCAAACCAGCCGTCATCCAGGACAAACATCTCAATGCCCAGTTCATGGGCCTTGTCAACGATTGGCATCAGTTTTTGCTCGTTGAAGTCCATGAAGGTGGCTTCCCAGTTATTGATCAGAACAGGCCGTTCCTCATGGGCAAAGTGCGGGTTGATCAGGTGATCTTGGTAGAAGTCCCCGAGCTGTTGGCTTAGCTGGTTCAGACCATCCGTAGTGTAGGACATCACTGCTTCTGGCGTCTGGAAGCTTTCGCCGTCATCCAGGTGCCATGCGAACTCATCGGGGTTGATCCCGACAAGGACCCGGGTGGTATCGAACTGGTCAACCTCGACGGAATCCAGGAAGTTGCCGGAGTAGATCAGGTTGAAGCCGATTGCGCTCCCCTGGTTGTTATCGGTATGGGGCCGGGCCAGGATAAAGAATGGGTTCTGCTGATGGCTGGAGGCATCCCGCAGACTGCTGATACTCTGGACACCTGAACGCAGGTGAGTCCGGATGAGGTGCCGTTCTCGGGCCCAGGAACCGGAGAACTGGAGCATGTCGTAGTCACTGTCGGGCAGGTCGAGTTGGGTACTCAGGGCCCGGTTAAGGGTAATCGGTTCACCATGGTTCGTGTAGGTGGCGCTCCGGACAATCACGTCTTCCTTCTCAAAGACCGTGTAGTGCAGTTCCAGGAGGACGTTTGCCAGCTCATCCTTGAATTCCACCGTCAGGGTCTGGGCATCGTCACCCTGATCATCAAAGCTGGATGGCAGGTCAGCCAGCCGCTGCTTGCCGTCCGTAATCTGGTAGCCCTGGTAGGTAAATTCTGAGGTCCGCGAGCCATTCAGGTAGGTGATCTGGTAGGCGGGGTAGCGGTAGTCACCCTTGCCCAGACCAGCATATTCCTGCTTGATCAGTTCCAGCTGAAAGTCACTCTGCTCAACAGTCAGGGTGTTCGTACAATCGTGCTCCTCACGGCTGGCCAGGTTTACATAGTCGTCCTTAACTGGAATCCGCGGTCCGTAGTAGAGTTGACCGGCATTACCATTTTCTAAGATCTTAAAGATGTAGCTGGTCTTGGCCGTTTGCAGGTGGAAAAGCTTTTGTTCTTTGTTGACATGAATACTCATTGATTGTCCCCCTTAGATAAACAAAGAGACGCCCTCAAGCGCCTCAAAATGGAAATAACTATTCTGAATGGATTGGCGCCAACCATTCACTAATTCCTTAGTCTGGTTGGGTAAATTTAAATTCTGGGAACCAAATCTTGATCTCCCGGGCGGCACTGGCTGGTTCATCAGAAGTGTGGACAATGTTCCGCAGGTTGCCATCTGGCCATTCACGACCGTAGTCACCACGAATTGTTCCCCATTCAGCTTCAACTGGGTTAGTAGCCCCGGCCATGTTGTGGATAGCCTTAATAACATTGGTTCCAGAAACCACGATCCCCACGATTGGACCTTCTGTCATGTATTCCAGCAGGTCAGGGAAGAATGGCTTATCGACCTTGTCAGCGTAGTGTTGCCGCAGCAATTCTTCAGTTGGCTGGATCATCTTCAGGGCTTCGATCTTGTAACCCTTCCGTTCGATCCGGGTGATGATTTCACCGATGTGGCGGGTCTTGACACCATCAGGCTTTACTAAAACTAATGTGTATTCGTCTTTAACCATAACGAACCTCTCCTTTTCAAGTCACTATCATAAGATTATCATATCTCGATTCGTTATGAAAGCACTTTCACCTACTTTATTTAACAATTTCGTGCTCAATTACCAGGTTTTGGCAGGCCTTAGCAGTCAAAACGGGGCTAACCGGTCCATTACTCAGGAGGGTCAATTGGTGCATAGCCCGGGAAGCCATCGTGTAGACCATTCCGACTGCATCGGTATTCTCCAGATTCGTTGCCGACACATCGTAGGCGAGAACGGCATCGAATTCGAGTCCCTTAGCCAGGTAAATTGGCAGGACGAGGATTCCCGTCGGCAATGCACTGTCTTCCTCACTGAGCAGGTGCAGGTCGGCCATCTTCTGACGGTGCAGGGTCCGATAAACATCCTGGGCCTGCTGGCGGTTTTTGGTCAGGATGGCGACCGTCTCGTTGTCCTGATGCAACTTATTTACCTCGTCAACCAGAGCCTGACGAGTACTGTCTGCTGAGTAGCGCACCAACAAACGTGGCTTGGCACCATGCCGGGTGAAAGAGATAATCTGGTCACCATCAGGCAGTAAGGACTTAGCAAAGTCGGTGATCTCCTTGGTTGACCGATAGCTCCGTCGCAGGGCAATCAGGTTCGGGTGCTTAGCATCAAGGACGTCACTGAGTTCCTTGAGCATCTTTTCTGGTAGCTGGAGGGGCTTGAAGAGGGCCTGCTCACTGTCACCGAGGACGGTGAACCGAGCCTGGGGAAAGGCATGACGGAGGTAGACCATCATCGCCAGGGAGTAGTCCTGCATCTCATCGATGAAAACGTATTGAAAGGAACGGTTCTGCCCACTCCCGGTGATCAGATCCCGCAGGTACATCAGCGGGGCAGTATGCATCAGTTCCAGGCGGTGAAATTCAATCTCGTCCTGGTAGGCCGTAATCATGTCCGCCCACTCCCGGGTACTGATCGTCTTGGGCAGCGTTTCCTGACGGAGGAAGCGCTCGTACTGGTTGTAGAAGTCAAGGAAATAGTTGTTATAGATGGCATCCGCAATGATCCGCAGGCGGCGCTTGACCCACCGGCGTGATAGGTAGGCATACTGGGCATCCTCGTCAGCAAAGTCATCCACCGTCTTCTTACCGTATAGGCGGTGCAGCTGCTGGGTATTCAGGTCGTCAAGTTCCTTAGCGACCCAGTCACTCTTGGCCTCGATCCGGACCCGGTGCTGGAGTTCACGGATCAATTTGTTCTTCAACTGGACCATCCGGTCGGCGGGGTGCATGGCACTCGGCAATGATTCGTAGACCTGACGGATGTGGTCAGCACTGAAGAAGACCCGGCCGTTGAAACGGAGGTCGCTGAACTGCAGGTCCTGATCCGTCAGGTTGGCCGCGTATTGCCGAACCTGGTTCATCATCGTGACCCCTTCCATGAAGTCAGCGATCGCCCGGCTGGCATCCGGGTGGGCCTGGCGCGTCTCGTAACGCTCAAACAGGCTCTCAACTTTCAGCCCCTCGAAGCGTCGGCGAACAAAGCCCTCCAGTGTTACCTGCCGCATGTTCCGCTCACCCAGGCTCGGGAGCACCTCAGAAATGTAGTGACTGAAGAGGTTGTTGGGACTGAAGAGGACGATCTGGTCGGCATTTAGGACGGTCCGGCTGTGGTAGAGCAGGTAGGCAATCCGTTGCAGGATGGCGGACGTCTTCCCTGATCCCGCAACCCCTTGGACCAGCAGGAGGTCACTGTGGGTGTCCCGGACGATGTCGTTTTGTTCCTTCTGAATCGTCGCCACGATGTTATGCATGTACTGGTCGTTCTGCTCCCCCAGGGCCACCTGAAGGAGTTCATCCCCAACCGTCTCGTTGGTATCGAACATGTTGGTGATTTTACCGTTCTTAATGGTGAACTGGCGTTTCTTAACCAACTCGGTGTGTTGGGCGCCGGCCGGCGTCTCGTAGCTGACCTTGCCGAGGGTGCCGTTATAGTAGACCCCGGCAATTGGGGCCCGCCAGTCGTAGACCAGGAAGTCAGTCTTGTCATCGTTCATCAGTGAGGCGGTGCCGATATAGAGTGATTCTGGCTCATCTTCACCAGGGTCCTTGATATCGATCCGGCCAAAGTACGGTGACCCCTGCAGCCCCTTCAAGGTGGCCAGCTGGTGTTTGAGGATCGTTTCACTCTCGGCGGCCCGGGAAACCAGTTGCCGCTGCTGCTCCAGCATTGACCGTGACTCAGCAATATCATCAACCTCATAGCGGTTAATCGAGGCATTTTCACTGTAGTTACGTTCCACGGCCCGGGTTTCCTTGTGGGCGGCCTCAACGGCGGTCGTCGTCTCGTCAATCTGCCGGTTGATCTCGGTGATGACCTTATCAACCCGCTGTTGTTCTTGCTGTTTCTCTTCTCGTTCTCCCATGCTTACCCTCTTTTCTCGTTATTGGCAATATAATATTGTAGCATCTTCCATCCAATCCGTCGCCGCAGAAGACTTTGAACTAAAAAGAGACTGGCAGTTTTTACCAGTCTCTTTTCTATTATTCTTTATGAGCCGTCTTCAAGGCGTGCTTGAGCATGAATGGCGCCAGAACCGTGGCCAGAATGATCACGGTGATGACATCGGAGTAGTACATCGACGACATCAGGTGGGCTTCATAGCCGATCTGGGCGGTGATCAAGGCCATCTCTCCTCGGGCCACCATCCCGCTCCCGACAACGTAGGAGCTCGGCAGGTTGAAGCCGGATAACTTTGCCCCCGCGCCACAGCCAACCAGCTTGGTCAGGCAAGCCAGGACCGTCATGACAATCACAAAGACAAACGAGCGTTGAATGTTGTCAAAGCGCATGTTAAGACCAACGCTGACGAAGAAGAGGGGGATAAACAGGGCGTAACCGATCGGAATGAAGCTCCGGTCAATCGTCTTCTTCCGATGGGTATTAGCAACTGCAATCCCGGCGAAGAAGGAACCAACCGCCCCGCTTAAGCCGACGTAATCGGCCAGGGCCGCCATTCCCAAGCAGATGATCATCGCCATTACCGACGGTGCGGCCACCGTCAGCAGGCGCTCACTCAGGTGCATCAGGTACGGGGCCAACCAGCGGACCACCAGATAAGTGCCACCGAAGAAGAGCACCTGGAGCAAGAGGGCCAGGCCCAGCGGCAGGTTGGTGTGACCACCCTTGCTACCGTTGATCATGCTGATCATGATACTCAGCATGATTACCCCGATAATGTCGTCGGCCACTGCAGCCCCCAGGATCGTAGCCCCTTCCCGACTATCGAGCCGGTTGAACTCTCGCAGGACCGCAACCGAGATGCTGACCGAGGTGGCTGAGAAGATCACCCCGATGAAGAGGGACTCCATCTTAGTGAAGCCAAACAGGTAGCTGGCCCCACCCATCACGATCACTGGAACAATGACCCCGATGACCGCAACAATCACGGCTGGCCGCAGGTATTTCTTGAGCAGAGACAGGTCACTCTCCAGCCCGGCGATAAACATCAAAATGATGACCCCGATCTCCTGAAACTCATTCATCATTCCATCGAGGTGCACCCAGTTAAGGATGGCCGGACCGACGATGATGCCGACTAGGATCTGACCAATCACTTCGGGGATCTCCACCCGCCGGCAGAGGTGGGCCACTACTTGAGTTGCCAGCAGCAGGCCCGCTAAGGTTGCAATAAACTCCATAACACTCCTCCTATAAATAATTTAGTTTCATTTTAACATAGCCGTTCTTAAGCGCGGTGGGTGATCTATAATGAGACTGCAACTTATTTTTCAAGGAAAGGTGTCTCAATTGGATAATTCACAAGCGCACTATCACCGGGCCAAGGATGTCTTAGTCAAACCATTCTCGGCCCCGTTTCTCAAGTATATCTGGGCCGGGATCGTCGTTGGCCTAGTCACCGGTTTGGTGGTCAGCGTCTTCCGCTGGATCATCGACCAGACCCTCCGTCTCCTGACCATCGTCTACCCCTTTCTCGGCCATCATCCACTCTGGCTACTTCCCTACGTTCTTGGCACCATCCTCGTCTCCTGGTTAATTGGCCGGCTAATCAAGGCCGACCTTACCGACCTGGTGGGCTCTGGAGTTCCACAGATTGAGGCCATTCTGTGTGGCCAACACCGGATGAACTGGTGGACCGTCCTGTGGCGCAAGTTCGTCAGTGGCCTGCTTACCATCTGCCCCGGCCTCTTCCTCGGTCGGGAGGGCCCCTGCATCCAGATTGGAGCCTGCATCGGGCAAGGCCTCGCCGAAAAGGTATTCAAGCTGTCTAAAGAGGACGAACACCTTCTTCTCCAGTGCGGGGTTGCGGCTGGGCTGTCCGCAGCCTTCAGTGCTCCCCTGGCTGGAACGGTCTTCCTATTAGAGGAAGTCACTCACCGTTTCCAGGCGAAGGTCTGGGTCACGGCTTTTGTTGCCGCCATCGCTGCTGATGCCGTCACCTTCCTCTTCTTCGGTGCTAAGCCCTGTCTCTACTTGCCGATCAAGATGAGCTTACCAACCGGGACCTACCCATGGTTGATCGTTCTCGGCGTGGTCGTAGGTGCACTGGCCTTCCTCTTCCAGTACTTCATCTTCAACCTCAAGTGGTGGTACCGGAAGTTCACGGTCCTGCCTAATTACTACCACAGCATTCTGCCCCTCCTGCTAGTCATTCCGGTGGGACTCTGGAACCCGCACATTCTCGGGAGTAGTCATAACTTCATCATGTACGTAGCTGACACCAGCTTGCATGCCAACTGGTTACCGCTCCTGGGAATGATGGTCCTGTTCCTCGTCCTGCGTTTCTTTGGAACCATGCTGGCCTATGGGGCGACGGTTCCCGGTGGCATCTTCATGCCGATCTTCGTCCTCGGGAGTGTGATCGGTGCCATTGCCGGGATCATCATGATTCACGCCGGCATTATTCCAGCTAGCTGTTATCTAAACATCATCGCCATCAGCATGGCCGCCTACTTCGGGGCCGCCGAAGGGGTTCCATTTTCCGCCATCCTACTGGTCACCGAGATGGTTGGTACCATCCAGCAGGTCTTCCCGATGATGCTGCTCACCTTTGTCGCCTACTACACCAGCATGTTGCTTGGCGCCCGGCCATCAATCTATGACGCCCTCCGTCAGCAGATGGTGTTTGAAAACTAGTCATTACGAAAAATGGAGAAACGTTTTGTAGCGTTTCTCCGTTTACTATTATATAAGCCGCCTGGCGGAGTTGAACCGCCGTGTCACCCTTACCATGGATGTGCTTCTACCTATCTGAGCTAAGGCGGCGTTTAAAGTATAACTGAAAAAATAGCTAAAAGGCAAATCATTACCTAAACAACAAATGGCTCC
>DBOT01000126.1:0-8589 GCA_002299975.1 Lactobacillaceae bacterium UBA639 | reverse complement strand
GGCTCCAGTTAGTCTGATTATTTAACAGGTAGTTGGCGATTGTCATCAGGATGATGGAGATTTGAAAGAAGTTAACCACTTAAGGGCGTCATTTCTTTTGACACAACCGGTTTCCCGGTCGGGTAAGTTATATGGATTTCTGTACTGGATGAATTTAGCTAACAAACTTACTTAACCCTGATCCGATCCGCCATACCAGCTAGCAATCAAGAAGACAACTGTAAGCCCCAGCGAAAGCTTTAGTAATTAGGCATCCTCGCCGGCAACCTTAACAATGGCCTTGGAGATGTTGCCCAGCTTGCCACTGACAAAGTCTTCAACATGAGCAAAGTCCAGAACGTTGGAGATCAGTGGCAGTGGATCAACGTCACCAGATTGCAGCAGGGCAATGGAATCTTCAAAGGTGTAAGGGTTGATGAAGGTTCCTTGGATAGTCAGTTGCTTCTGGTAAACCTTGTAGGTGTTGACCTTGAATTGTGAGTCAGGGTTACCAACACCGAACATCAGAACTTGGCCACCACGACGAGCAGCTTCAACGGCTTGTTCTTGCGTCTTTGGCAGACCAACGGCTTCAACCACGATGTCGTAGGAGTCGTTCTTAACTTCTTCAGGGTGAGTCATGTTGTTGATAGTCTTAAAGCCAAAGTGCTTCCGGTTGTTCTCCAGCTTCTCATCAACGGTCCCGGCAAGGGTAACTTCACGAACCCCACGAGCCTTCAGAATTTGGGCAATCAGTTGACCTTCGAAACCATCACCAATGATCAAGGCGTTTTGGTAAGGGTGGGTTGTCAGCAGGTCAACAGCGTGCATTGCGCATGAGATTGGTTCGATTACCGCTGCGGCTTCCAGTGAAACGTTGTCTGGAACATGGTAGACAACTTCTTCTGGGGCCGTGAAGTATTCTTCGAAACCACCGTCACGGGTAACACCAACGGCATCCAGGTGTTCACACAGTTCTGGACGAGAAGTCCGGCAGTAGTAGCACTTGTGGCAGTAAATGTTAGGGTCAACACTTACCCGATCGCCGACCTTGAGGTTTTCAACATCAGAGCCAACCGCAGCAACAACCCCGGAGTTTTCGTGACCCAGAACAATTGGTGGAACAGCATCGGCAGAGCCTGGCAGACCATTGTACAGGGCCTTGTCAGTCCCACAAATTCCGGCCCAGGCAGTGTGAACAAGGACTTCGTTTGGCTTAACCGCTGGCTTCTTGTAGTTGTCGTCGATTTCTAACTTCTTCTTACCAGTCATTACTAAAGCTTTCATCAGATATTCCTCCTAAAAATTAATCTTTAACAACTTCACAAAATTCGATGGTTTCATCGTTGGGACCAACGATATTAAAGAACTTGATGCCGTGCTTCCAGTAGTCAAGGTGCTGGACCTCATCTTCCTTAACGTCATAGCCCTCTTCCTTAGCGGCTTTGAAGGCACCATCCGCGTCTTCCACGTTCAGGGAGATGTGGTTAATGGCCCCGGTCTTGTGAACAGCGCCATCGCTGTCCCATATCTCCAACATCAGGTGACCAGCCTTCATGAAGACTACCTGGTGTCCTTGGTCGTCAGTGTCAAATTGACCCTGCTTCTTGAAACCTAACTTTTCCCAGAAGGCAATTATCTTCTTGAGGTCGTCGGTTGGGATCCCGACGTGTGCTAAGTCATCATAGTAACCCGCTAAACTCTTGTTGAATGCCATTAGTTTTTGCCTCCTCAAATAATGAGTGAATTAATTTGTTGCCGCCTTTAATGCCAAGGCGAAGTCCCCAATCGTGGCAGACCCGTTGTTCTGGGCCAGTGGCATTGTGATGTATTCATCCACGTTGCCAACGTCGACGTAGTTATTCAGGAGCTTCTTGAATTCACGCCGCACCTTCTTCAGGAACTCTTCGCTGACAACCCCGCCACCGAAGACGATCTGGCCAGGACGGAACATCAGGGTAGCGTCTAAAGCCGCTTGGGCAACATAGTAAGCAACGATGTCCCAAACGTGATCTGTCAATGGAACATCCTGGCCCTTCTTACCAGTCCGCGCTTCAAAGGTTGGTCCGGAAACCAGGCCTTCCAGGCAATCACCGTGGAATGGGCAGATGCCCTTGAAGTCCAAGTCATCAGGGTGCCGCTTCAAGCGGATGTGCCCCATCTCGGGGTGGCCGAGCTCACCGACGAACTTACCGTCGATCACGGCGCCAGCACCACAACCGGTTCCGATCGTGTAGTAGACCAGGGAGTTAATCCGCTTGTTGAACAATGTTGAAAGGACATATTCACCATAGGCCGAACCGTTAACATCCGTCGTCCAGTAGATTGGGATGTTGAAGTGCTTTTTGAAGGGACCTACAAAGTCGGTGTCTGCCCATCCCTTCTTTGGGGTATTGGTGATATAGCCGTACTTTGGGGAACTCTTCCGGATCTCAATCGGGCCGAACGAAGCGATCCCGATGGCGGACAGGTCGTCCTTGTACTGATCGAACCACTCGATGCACTTCTGAAGAGTTTCCTCTGGTGTCGTGGTTGGAATATGAATGGAATCTTGAATCTGATAATTGATGTTGCCGACCGCACAGACGAACTTAGTCCCGCCAGCTTCAATACTTCCTAACAACATTGCAATTCCCCCCTACTCTACTTACTTGTTTTCGTCCATCTCAGCACGCAGCTTCTTGCCGACTTCTTCGTAACCTGGCTTGCCCAGCAGGCCAAACATGTTGACCTTATAGGCTTCAACACCCGGTTGGTTGAATGGGTTAATGCCATTCAGGTAACCGGAAATGCCCATGGCCACTTCAAAGAAGTAGATCAGGTAACCGAGCGTGTACTCGTTTTCTTCTGGAATGTGGACAGTCATTACCGGAACTCCACCAGCCGTGTGGGCCGCCACAACGGCTTCATAAGCCTTGGTGTTGGCGAAGTCCATTGTCTTGCCTTCCAAGTACTTCAAGCCATCCAAGTTGTCATCCTCGCTTGGGATTTCAACGTCGTAGTTTGGCTTGTCCAGCTTAACAACGGTTTCCATCAGGAAGCGCCGGCCCTCTTGGATGTATTGACCCAGAGAGTGAAGGTCCGTGGTGAAGTTAGCGCTGGATGGGTAAATGCCCTTGTGGTCCTTACCTTCGGACTCACCAGCTAATTGCTTCCACCACTCAGCAAACATCCGCATGTTTGGTTCGTAGTTTTCCAACAGTTCGGTTTCGTAGCCCTTCCGGTAGAGGATGTTCCGGTAAGCGGCGTATTGGTAGGCCTCGTTCTTGGTCAGGTCAGGATCAACGAAGTCCTTTTCAGCTTGCGCAGCCCCTGCCATCAATTTATCGATGTCAGCGCCAGAAGCGGCGATTGGTAAAAGACCAACTGGGCACAGGACGGAGTAACGACCACCAACACCATCCGGAATGACGAAGGATTCGTAACCGTTGGCATCAGCTTCGGTCTTCAGAGCTCCCTTGGCCTTGTCAGTTGTAGCGTAGATCCGCTTGTTAGCTTCAGCCAAGCCATACTTTTCAATCAGCTTCTTCTTGAAGATCCGGAAGGCAATGGATGGTTCCGTGGTCGTCCCGGACTTGGAAACAACATTGACAGAGAAGTCCTTATCCCCAATCAGCTGCAGCAGGTCGTGAACGTAGGTGGAACTCAGGGAATTGCCGGCAAAGATCACCAGTGGGTACTTGCGATCCTTGGCACTCTGCGCCTGGTAGAAGGTGTTGTGCAGGAAGTCGATTGCCATCTGGGCACCCAGGTAGGAACCACCGATCCCGATAACGACTAGGATGTCGGAGTCGGACTGAATCTTCTTGGCGGCCGCCTTGATCCGGGCAAACTCGTCCTTGTCGTATTCTGTTGGCAGGTGGAGCCAGTCACGGAAGTCCGCCCCGGCACCAGTCCCGTTGCGGAGTTCGTCGTCCGCAGCGTTGACCATTGCCTGCATCTCGCCTAATTCGTTGTCATTAACGAATTGCTTTAAGCCTTGCTTATCTAATGAAACATGCGCCATATCAAATAACTTCTTTCTTTATATTAGCTAAATTCCAAATACAATTAAATGATAGCGAATTCACCTGGTGGTTGCAATCAAAATTCAATAGATAATAAAAAAGTTCAGAACGACATCTTACGATCCGTTCTGAACTTTTAATTTCAAGTATTTTAGGCAAAGGCCGTAGCAATACTCCCGATAACAATCAGGGCAATCCCCAGAATAGTGAAGGTCATTTCACGAGAGGTCTTTTGTTCATGCAGAACCAGAACCCCACCAATCGTGGCAATAATAACGTTCATTTGACTGAAGACGAAGGCCGTGGTGATCCCAAGGGCCTTACCAGCAAAGATATAAGCGAGCGCCGCAACACCCCACGAGAGTCCCCCAAGGATGTTTAAGTACTGTTCCTTTTGCTTGAATGCCGCAACATTACCAGAGGCAATCGTGTAGATCACAGAACCAAGCAGGATCCCCAGCATTTCTGGAAGGAAGATCCCCAACGCACTTTGGTCAGCAACCACTGGAATCTTAGGAAAGGCAGAGTAGATCCAGTAACCGATCGTTGTGAAGAGCAGGAAGAGGAAGTCACGAGCCGTAACCTTCTTGCTGGACGTTCCTTCCGTCATTGAGGTCATCAGAGCACCGACAATGATCACTGCCAAAGCAACGAACCCGATTGTCAGGGCCTTGGCACCGCGCCATTCGCCGAAGATGATGGCACCGATGATGGAGTTACCAACTAACTGCAGAACCGTGGAAATTGGCGTGGTCTTAGAAACACCGATCCGCTTGAAGGAAATGAACTGTCCGATCTGACCAATCGTCCAGAGGGCACCACAGACAACGGAGAACCAGAAGGCTGTAGTGCTGACAGCGGGATGACCAATCGCGAAGGCAATCAAACCGATAATGGTTGCCCCGGCACCGATCCCAAACATCTGGTTAACAGCCGATCCACCGATCTTTCCAGTAATCAGTGGCATGAATCCCCAACCAAGGGCTGGAATTAATGCAATCAAATAACTCATAATACTATTCTCTCCTATCAATCAATAACAAATATTACAAGATAGTAATCTAGCACAATGCAAACGTTTACGCAATCGTTTACAATAAGTTAATGATTGAACAAAGTGGCCTGGTTACTTTTAGATAGCGCTTTTCGGGAGTTTAATTTTTTTGTTTAGGAGCTGCTTTCCCGGTGGTATGCGGGGCATGATCACGGTCCGGGAAGAATACGGTGAAGGTGGTCCCTTCCCCGTATTTACTCTCAACGGTCACCTTTCCACCATGCAGAAGAACTAGCTGGTGAACAATTGCCAGCCCCAGACCGGATTCACCATACTTGGTATTCATCCGGGAACGGTCGGCCTTATAGTAACGTTCCCAGATATTGGCCAGTTGGTCCTTGGTCATCCCGATTCCATTATCGGTTACCTTGAATTGGCTACCATTATCAACCGCTCGTCCTTGAATCTTGATCAGGCCATTTTTGGTAAATTGAATAGCGTTTTGCGTAATGTTGAACATTATCTGGACGAAACGGTCGTAATCAGCATAAACCCGCAACTCTGAGTTAACGTCTAACTCGATGCGATCACCCTGCGCCCGGGCCTTCTTACTCAGCTGTTCCTGCAAGTTGGCCAGGACGGCTACCGCATCGAAGACCTTGCGTTCCATTGAAATCTGGTTAGTGCGAATCTTCTCATAATCCAGATTATCGTTGACCAGGCGGATCAACCGCCGGGTCTCATTCTGCATTAATTGAATACTGTGCTTTTTATCTTCCTCCGGGATAACATCGTATTCGAGGCCTTCCAGGATACCGTTAATCGTCGTCAATGGGGTCCGCATCTCGTGAGCCGCATCAGCCATGAACTGGCGCCGACGTTCTTCCTGGTGATGAATTTCCTGACGTGATTCCTCCAAGGACTTGGTCATCGTGTTGAAACTCTGGGCGAGATCGGTCACTTCATCCTTGCCATCCGTGGCAACTTGAACGTTGTAATTACCGCGCGCAACCTCGTGCGTTGCCTTCTGTAGACGCTCAATCCGCTGAGTGATCGAGCGGGCCAGGAAGTAACTGACTACTAGTGTTAAGAGAGCGGCAATTACGAAGGCGACCAACAGGTTGAGGACAATCTGATGCATATTTTCCTTAATGGTTGAAATCAGCGAGGCAATGGAAACCACTGCCACCAGCTTTCCCTTATAAAAGTACGGCTTGAGAACCTCAGTCATCTGCGGGGTCGTAGTATTAGCTACCCGGTGGTCAACCTTAGCCATCATCACCTTCGTACAGATAACCTGGCCATCCTTAAGCTTACGCCACTGGTCCTTAGTAATCGTTGAGGTGAAACCATTGCTGGCGTAGATCTGCCGCTGGGCCGTGTCATAAATCGCAAAATGAACGTGCTGGCGGGTCAGCAGGCTGGCATTAGTCTGGAGGGAATCCGTAGCAAACCCTTCAAAGCTCCGGTTAGCGGGATCGTAACGGATTGAATCCTGGACTAGGCTGTCCGAGTAACTCTTCAGCTGGTTCCAGGTGTTGTGATAGAGCGTGTTATTAGTTACCTGGATAAAGGAAACACTCAGAATCACCAGTAAAATAATGATGATCGTAAAGAAGGTCAGCATCAAGCGATACATTAACTTCATTCGTATTATTCTCCCTCATCATCAAACTTGTAACCAACACCCCAGACGGTCTTAATCACCTGTGGACCAATGTCTTCCAGCTTCTGCCGCAACTTCTTAATATGGGCATCAACGGTTCGTTCATCCCCATAATATTCATAATCCCAAACCAGCTGAAGCAGTTGAGAACGGGTAAAGACCTGACGCGGCTTGGATGCCAGCGTCTTTAATAGGTCAAATTCCTTAGGGGTTAAGTCGCTGACCGGCTGCCCGTAAAGGTAGACTTCCCGGGTCTTAGTGTTCATCTTGAAGTGGTCGGTCTGAACATCAAAGTTGCTCTCCGCTTGTTGTTGCTGCTGGTTAAGCTGGCCCAACTGACTCCGGCGGTGCAGCGCCTTTATTCTGGCCACCAAGGTAATCGGACTAAACGGCTTCGTCACATAGTCATCAGCACCGATCTCCAGCCCTAAGACCTGGTCACTCTCGGTATCACGAGCCGTCAGCATGATCAGCGGAACCGTTGGGGAAATCCGCCGAATATCGGCTGCCACTTGCATCCCGTCCTTTTTAGGCAGGTTTAAGTCCAGAAGAATGATATCCCATTTATCCGGTTGATCAGCGAACTTCTTCTCACCGGCGACACCATCGTAGGCGAATTCATACTGCCACTGGTTCTTCTTGAAGAACATCGCCATCATTTCGCAGACAGAATGGTTGTCTTCAATCATCAGGATATTCATGAATAGTTCCACTTCCTTAAAAGTTCTTACTTAATTAGTCATTTTTTCCTAGTTTAACATTCATCCTCGTCCAACGCCCGTGATTGACCCGAGAAGTCATCATTAATTCAAATTTAGCTATTCAGCTGAGGTATGCTCAACCATCAACTTAAAGTATTATCAATTTTGGCGGCAAAAGTTGATAATGAAAATGGTTACAAAAGAAAGGAGACTGTTTTTATGAAATCTGCTGTATTTGCCAAAGCGGGCCAAATGAAGTTGATCGATATTGATAAGCCAACTGTTCAGGCCCCCGACGATGTCATCATTAAGGTGGTCCGGACCTGTGTCTGTGGCTCCGATCTGTGGAACTTCCGGGGAATTAACCCCGTTGAAGCCAATGCTGAGAACTCTGGTCACGAAGCCATTGGGATCGTTGAAGAAGTCGGTGACGACATCACCACGGTTAAGCCTGGCGACTTTGTCATCGCTCCATTCACCCACGGCTGCGGCCACTGTGCTGCTTGCCGGGCCGGCTTCGATGGCTCCTGCCAGAGTCACACGGACAACTTCAGTAACGGTGTTCAAGCTGAATACATTCGCTTCCAACACGGTCAATGGGCCCTGGTAAAGATCCCTGGCAAGCCAAGTGATTACAGTGAGGGCATGCTCAAGTCCCTGCTGACCCTGGCCGATGTCATGGCTACTGGTTACCATGCCGCACGGGTTGCTAACGTTAACGCCGGTGACACCGTGGTTGTCATGGGTGACGGTGCGGTTGGTCTCTGTGCCATCATCGCCGCTAAGATGCGTGGCGCTAAGCGGATTATCTCCACTAGTCGGCACGCCGACCGTCTGGCCCTCGCTAAGGAATTCGGTGCTACTGACAACGTTGAAGAACGTGGTGACGAAGCCGTTAAGAAGATCATGGAACTCACTAACGGCAACGGTGCTGATGCCGTGCTCGAATGTGTTGGGACCGAGCAATCAACTGACACCGCAATGAAGGTTGGTCGTCCTGGTGTCATCATCGGCCGGGTTGGTCTCCCTCACACCCCTAAGCAGGACATGACTACCCCATTCTACAAGAACACGATTGTCGCTGGTGGCCCTGCTTCCGTAACCACATATGACAAGGCGGTACTGCTCAAGGCCGTGCTTGACGGTGAAATCAACCCTGGTAAGGTCTTCACCAAGAGCTTCAGTCTCGATGACATCGATGCTGCCTACAAGGGAATGAACGAACGTCAGGTTATCAAGTCC
>DBOT01000041.1 GCA_002299975.1 Lactobacillaceae bacterium UBA639 | reverse complement strand
TTTAGGGCGTGGTGGTTGACTTGTTACAAAATGATTGCAAATTCAGCAAAAAGTAACAATAATGTTAAATAGAAGATTGATTTGGGGTGATTAATTATGTTGCCATTATTGATTATTGTACTAATTCTCGCCGGATCGGTCATCGGTAACGTCGTCGCAAACAACCGGGTTCCCGGTAAGCACAGTGCGGCTGCCCGTGATCGGAAGGCTTAGCCTAATATTTCAACTTCAAGAAAAGGAGTTCGAAGACATTGATTGTCCTCGAACTCCTTTTTGCTTTCTAATCTTCGTACTGCTTAGCAACCTTGTCCAGGAGCGCCAGGTATCCTTTTTGAAGATCGGCAGGTTGGTAACCGAAGTCTACGATCCCCATCTTCAATAAGAGGTGCCAGGCATGCCGGAAATCTTCTTGCCGATGACTGTAGTAAGCACCGTTCAAGAAGTGCTTAATTGCCAGGTACTCCTTGTTCAAGTCCGCCAGCTTCGTTGATTGCTTAGCTGTGGTGACCCGCTGCCACTGATCATCATCCATCACTACCAGGTGGGGCCACTGCTTTTTTGCACTAAACAACAGCAGCAGTGCCAAGCTTTTCAGGTAGCTCTGCCGGGCAGCCACTGGATCTGCGGTTCCCTCTTCAAGGACATCCGCCCATCCAGTAGCCTGAGCAAAGTTAGCGAGTTGATAATCCAGCTGAACGAAGATGGTCTGCTGACGAGTCTCCGGACCAATCAGCAGTTCCTTGGCATCATCAACTGTCAGCTCAAGATCAACCACCGTATGCAGCATCTTGGTAATATCTAACATTTAATCATCCTCATCATGCTTCTTCTGCTCTGTTGCTTCCTCATCAGTCACTGCTTCACTATCGTTATCAGCGTCTTCTTCTGATTCCTCATCAACCGCCGTGGTCGACATCACTTCTTCAGTCGGTTCGGGCGGAATAGTTGCTGCTGATTGATCATCATCCGCATCTTCGTCATCAGCAATGATCAACTGGTCTGAACGGACGGCTAATGCATCCCGGTCAGCGAGGTACCACTGCCGAACCATAGTGTAGTGCAGCAGGATGTCAAAGAAGGAAACCTGTTCACCCGGATCCTTAACCTGGAAGGCCCATTCCTGACTATAGTCATCCGGATCAAAGGACAGGTCAAACTTGATTCCCTGGTCCAGTAACAGTTCAGCCCCACTGTTCTGTGGCAAGTTCATCAACATGTAGTCGGTCTCACCCGTCTTAACAAAGAGCCGGTCAATTACCGTTAACTGCAGGTTTGGTTCGCGAAGTTTGAACCGCTGATCATTAGCGGTGTTCAGGATGCCGAGGTTGATGGTGAAGTTGAGGTCATCCGCCAGTTCATTGGCAAACTCAATCAGTGGCTTGATGGCGTCCCGCAGCTCCAGGTCACTGTGCTTCTTAAGCGCATAGACAATGAAGTAGTTAACGAGGGCCCGGTTATTGAACTGGAACAGGCGTTGTTTAAGATTCATGTAGAACAACGGCTGNNNNCCTGCGTCTGTTCAGTGAAGGCCGCCTCACCATTATCACTCACTACAAACTTGAAGCTAGTGTCTTCCAGGGGGGCGATTATGGCAACAAATTCATGCTGACCATTCTCATCGACCGTTACGCTGGTGACGTTATGCATCTCCAACAGCCGGCCCATGAAAAGCATGCAATAATCGGCCGCCTGATAGTGCTGTGGAAAGTCAATAAAGGCGTTGTGCAGGTCCTGCTCAGCCAGCTTTTCAGCGGCAGCCAGGAGGTCCTCAGCGTCGTCAGTCTGGGCCAGTTGATCGAGCAAGTCAACATACTGCTGCCCCCGCTCAAGAACGTGCTTGAAGGAATCTGAAAGGGCATTGATCTTAGCAGTCGGTGAATTTTCAATCTTGTTACTAGTCATTTGCATTCACCTGCTTCCCTGCATCCTTATCATCAGCTAGACTCTTGAGGTAATCGGCATAAAGGTTACGGTTAGCCAATTCAAAATCCTCAAAGCTGCCAAAGGTATCAATGATACTCTTCTGCTCATAGCTTAAGATGGTATTTTCCTTGGAAAGGGCCAGGACAACCTGCTCATTTTCCTTAATCGTTTGGGCCGCTGTCCGGGACTCAGACTCTTGATCCTCCAGCTTTTGCAATTGCGCAACCAGTTCTTCGCGGGTAGCCCGGTTCCGACTAGATTCAAACAGGCCAGAGTGCGAATTAATATCCTTAAGCTCTTCTTGAATGTGCTGACGCTTCTCTTCCCGTTCCCGCTGGTGATCAATCAGGTCCTGCAGACGGTCATTTTCACTGGAGATCTTATTGATCCGGTCACTGTTGTAGCGCTTGTTCTTCCGGGCCAGTGCGAAGGACTTATTTAACATCTCGTACTCGGTCTGGTCAAATGAGAAGCGGACGTTCAATACGTCCAGTTCACCAAAGCGGCGCCGGTCCCACCAGTTACCGAAGTAGATCCGGTAGTGACCCGTCTGGTACTCTTCGTAGTAGAAGAATGGGTAGGTTTTCCCCAGGTACTTGATTAAGTTGACACTGAGGTAGCTGCTCAACTGGTCAGCTAGATCGTCTACTAGGCTCATTACACCTTCATCGTTGGGCTGCTGCTCACGGTGTTCGATTTCCTTAGCATACCGTTGATTATCCAATAACCGGTAAACGTCGCGGTCACGGTGCTGGTCGATGGCCTGATCTAGTTCCTGCAGGTACTTGACCTTGGTTTCAATCCGTCCCTTTATTTCTTGGCTAACATCTACGGCCTTACTGTCTTGATTTTCATTTGCCATAAGCATTTCCCCTTGTCTGAATACTAGTTTAATCTTAGCCAACTTTTAATAAATTTTAAAGAAGCAAATCGGTAATTGAGGACTTTCTTAATAATTTAATCATTCAATATTGTAATTTTTATAATATGAATTATAATGTAAGTAACAGATATTTTACTTCCGTATGATATCTGTTACCAACGGAGCGTTTCGAAAAGAGGCGAAGTTATTATGGCACTGAGCAAACAAGAACGTAAGGAAATGGCCCGTAAGGCTATGGAAAAGCGTGGAAACAAGAAGCCTGATGGCTCTGGTTTCGCAAAGCTTGATGAAGAAGCCAAGAAACTGAGTGACTAAGCTTTTTGAAACAATCCAAATTAAAGGGTATCTGTCAACTGGTATTGATGGATGCCGACACCTCTCACTTAAATGTGGGAGGTGTTTTTTTACGCAAACAGACAATCAATTCTTAAAAAGAAAAATTCTTGATTGGCAAACCCATAACAAGAGCGTTTTAGGACTTTGATCTTTCGGTTAATTCCTTCAAGAGGACCATTGGAAAATTCATACTTAATACTATTGATAACTGCTTTGAGATTCTTACGCAGAGTAGAGATAGTTGTGTCCATCTCGGTTTTAGTGGTTTGGTAGTCACGAATAGCTGACATCAATAGCTCGCTATCGCGACCAGCGATTGCCAGGGTAATATCTTGATAAGTGTCATAAACTGCTTTGAATCTGGGAAACTTACTAGTAATTAGATCAACGGCATTTTGGCGAGTCATATACTCATTGATGCCGCGTAGATAAACAGGTTTTTTAGGTCTTAAAGTGGTTGCCTTTTGATGAAATAGACGCCACTGTGACTTAAGAATGCGGTATTCGCGACTGTGTTTGTCTAGCGTCTTAAGTAGACTAATGCGACTATTATCAAGGGCGCGACCGGCCAGTTGGACGATGTGGAAACGATCAATAATAACTTTAGCGTTAGGAAAAAGGCGATAGATAAAGCTTTGATACTGAGCATTAAGATCAATGACTACTGATTGGACTTGGGCACGTTCCTGCTTAGAATAACGATTTTCAAAGTAATTGATAATCGAGGAAGATAGCCGATCATAAAGCTTAACGACTAATTGATGGGTTTCGCTATCACAACAAATAAAGGACATCGTTGACTTAGTGGAACGAAACTCATCAAAGCAAAGGTGTTTGGGAAGCTTAGCCATGCGATAATGTGGTTGAACCCGTTCAATGATAGTTCGTCGAACGCTACTAGGGGAGCAGTGGCATATTTTGGCAATCAATTCACCATTAAGGCCCTGCTTAACGAATTGCATAACCTGGCTTTTAAGCTTTTTAGATAGGGTGTGATTTTCTTGGGTTAGGCTGGTAATAGCACCAAAGGTGCTATTACAGCATTTACAGTAGTACCGTTGTTTCCAGAGAATTAATTCATAACGAACCCCATCTAAACTAGCTAAACGAATATGGGTTTTGCGGTAACCATTTCTAACGACTTTAGTAAAGCCACAATTACGACAACGCGTAATTGGATACGTTAATTTAGCTGTAATTTCTCTAACGGTTTCAGCACCAATTTTCTTTTCCTCAACAGTTTGAACTTTAATATTGGGGTCTTTAATTCCAAGGACATCTAAGATAAAATAATTTTGGGACATTTGCATAGCCTGCTTTAACATGATTTTTGTGGTGAATTGATTGTACAACAGGGCATAGCAGATGTCCTTTTTTGTGGTTGAGTATTTACAATCTAAGTGCAACAGATTTTAAAAAATAAACCCATAGCGGGTAGAATATGTTTAACGACCAAAGCAAACTATTCGAGGTAACCCGTTATGAGTTATATACATCTTACTATAAAAGA
>DBOT01000022.1:5463-7768 GCA_002299975.1 Lactobacillaceae bacterium UBA639 | reverse complement strand
CTTGGCTTCTTCAACGATGGCAGTGAATGCCTTTGGGTCGTTAACAGCCAAGTCAGCTAACATCTTCCGGTTGATGTCAATGTTAGCCAGCTTCAGACCGTGCATCAGCTTGCTGTAGCTAATGTTGTTGATCCGAGCAGCAGCGTTGATCCGGGCAATCCAGAGTTCACGGAACTTACGCTTGTTGACCTTCCGATCACGGAAAGCGTAAACGTAACTCTTCATTACTTGATCCTTAGCAGTCTTGAAAAGACGGTGCTTTGAACCACGGTAACCCTTTGCCAACTTCATGATGCGCTTGCGACGTGCGCGCGTAACAGTTCCACCTTTAACTCGCATGTTGAAATCCTCCTACGTATATGTATTATTTGAATGATTGAAGTTTACTTGAATGGCAGTAACTTCTTGTAACGCTTTACGTTGGACTTGTCCATCATGCTCAAGCCACGTAATTGACGACGTTGCTTCTTAGTCTTACCGTGGAAACGGTGACTGGTAAATGAGTTACCACTCTTGAATCCACCATTAGCAGTACGCTTGAAACGCTTTGCAGCAGCGCGGTTAGTCTTCATCTTTGGCATAACTTATTCCTACCTTCTTAAATTAATTTTTCGCTTTATCAGCAGCTGGGGCGAGCGTCAAGAAGATGCTCCGTCCCTCCATCTTTGGACGTTGGACAACAGTAGCAATGTCTGACGTTTCATCAGCCATCCGTTCAATCATGTCACGACCGATATCCTTGTGCGTAATGGCACGACCACGGAAACGTAATGAAACCCGAACCTTGTCACCCTTTTCGATGAACTTACGAACCCGCTTCAACTTAACATTGAAGTCGTTCGTGTCGATTGATGGGCTCAAACGAATTTCCTTAACGGTTACTGTCTTTTGTTTCTTACGAGCTTCACGCTCTTTCTTTTGCATCTCGAAACGGTACTTCCCGTAATCCATAATGCGGGCAACAGCTGGCCGTGCCTTTGGTGCAACTAACACCAAATCAAGGTTGGCATCTTCTGCCAATTGAAGTGCTTCACGCTTTGACTTGATCCCCAGTTGTTCACCGTTTTGATCAATCAGCCGCACTTCCCGTGCACGAATACCGTTATTGACAATCATATCTTGTGCTATGGCAACGCACCTCCAATTTTTTTAGCGAAAGATCAAGCAAAAAAAGCGGGATGCCAGATGCACCCCGCTAAATAGGAACAGACCTCGTTCGTCTGCTCAATTTCATCTCGTCAGCCCGACGATCCTTATCGCCCAGGCGAGAAGCGGGTGCTTCTGCTTTTTCTTTCAACGTTTACTAGACTACAAAATTAACCGACAAATGTCAAGGGATTATCCCTTTTTTCGCAGATTTTCACCATTCATCTCAATTTCTCTGGAGAGGAACTTAATCCGCTCCATAATCCGGGCCGCCTTGACCGGTTCCACCACTCCCTGGTTATTGATCGCCAAGTGTTGTTTTTCGAGCTGGTCCATCGAGAAGTTGGAACTGAAGAACGTCGGTAGTTCCTCTTGCATCCGGTACTCCAGGATCACGCCGAGGACATCATCCCGCACCCAGGTGGACATGGCATCCGCACCAATATCATCGAGCATCAGTACTGGGGCCTTCTTGACTGCATTAATCTTTGCTCCGGCCTCGTTATTTCTGATCGAGTTCTTCATCTCCACGGCAAAACTCGGGAAGTGGACCAGGGTAGTAGCCACGTCATGCTTAGCTAGCTCGTTAGCCGTCGCCGCTAACAGATAGGTCTTACCAACCCCAAAGCTACCCGTCAGGTACAAACCTGGCCGAAAGTGGTCCGCCTGGTAGTTATCGATAAAGTCATTAGCAGCATTGTAGGCCATTACCCGACCAGCCGTCCCGTTTTGATCATCAAGGTAGTAGTCATCCATCGTTGCCCGGCGAATAAACTTCGGCATGTTGATTGAATTAACCAACTGCCGCAGGTGTTGTTGTTGCCGCCGCTCGATCAGCTGTTGAGTTGGTACATAAGTTACATCAATCTGCCCAGCGACCAGCTGCAGCTGTGGTGAATAACCGGGAGCCACAGTGGCCTTGCCAGCCTTGATCAGTTGCTTTTCATGAAAGAACTCATACAACTTTGAACGACCTCGCCGAATATTCTCCTTGGTAAGCCGGTCACGGTTGCTGGTTAAGAAATCGCGGACTTCGGGATCCTGGTAAACCTGCTTCATCACCTGATCCATGCTGGCCGCAATATTGCGACCCTGCATCATCTTTTGAATTGTCTTGTTTAGTGGTTCCAAACCAATCACCTTCCCTTACGATTACTAC
>DBOT01000022.1:3234-5441 GCA_002299975.1 Lactobacillaceae bacterium UBA639 | reverse complement strand
TTGCTGAAGCCTTTTTGGTGCGGGTAGCCTGGTCCTGCTTGCTCCAGTCAGGCATCGTTTCCCGGACCTCCATCCGCTGCCGACTGCGTTTACCAGCAAACCGCTTTGGCGAGTTCTGCTGCTTATCTTGGTTAAACTTCTTTAACTGAAGCAATGCTCCAGCACCATCGTGAACACCAGCCCGTAGCCAATCATTGGCAATCGCATCGACAAAGTTTCCCTTTAACGTTGCATTACCAAGATCGGCAATGACGTACCAAACGAGGACATTGATGACCGGTGACGGCAGCTTGCCATCTTGAATCAACCTGGTCAAAACATTCCGCTCCCCAGCGGTTACGTACCCGCCAGTCTGTTCCTTGAGGGCCTGAAGAAAGGCTATCGGAGCGTAATTATCCGTGCTCTTTAACAGTTGACGGTCCTTAGCAGTCAGCTGCTTATCGTCAACCGCTTCCGCCTGCTTAGGCGATGGCGACGAGGCTGGGACCTGCTTATACTGTGCCGCCACTTGACGTTTAAATTTCTGCGCATCAAAGTGGTTGGTCGCTAGGTCAAGGGCGCCCCTAATCAGTCGGGCCATGGTGGGTTCATCGATTCCGTATAACTGGTGTTCGACTTCAATCAGCTCACGGTGGTTAGTAAGGTCATCTTTAATCACGGGCTGGCTCTTTAAGAGTGTCAGGAGCGTTGCCCAATCAAAGTCACTGCTATCGTTCACCAGTGAATGGTGTTCTGCCACCACCGTATCTGTCCGCGCCTGCTTAATGGCTTCCGGAAGGTGGACCAGTTCCCGCTGATCGACCTGGTAGGAATCCAGAAAGTGGTGACTGACGTTTTTCAGCTGCGAATGTTCAGCCACTAACCGGTAACGATGAGTATTATTTGCCAGCTTGATAAAGGCCTGCTCACCAATTGCCTCCAACAAGAGGACACTTAGTAGGTTATCGTTTATAAATTGCTCTGGGGAGAGGGTGGCCTGGAGCTCGTAAACATACAGGTCACCCTGGGCATCATGTTGAAAATACGTCTGAATGATTCCCATTCCCTCAAGGCGACGAAGGCCTTCGCTCACCTGGTTCTGACCAGCATTCACCTGAACCAGCAGGGCCGACTGCAGCCGCCGATCAGCTAGGGTCGGGTGGTCGAGTAACTGGCTCCGCAGGGCATAAAACAGGCTAAACGCTACCGGCCCTAAAATGGGTTGGTAGTATTCCGTAAAGATCTGATCGTTAAAATTGATAAAGTCGGCCGCGGCGGTAACTAGGTACCCCGCTTGTGGATCAAAGTTTGGCCGCGTTGTCACGATCTAACCCCCTACTTCTTCTTATGCTCATCCTTGACCATCGTTTCCAGTTCACTCATGAAGGCATCCACATCCTTAAACTGCCGATAGACACTGGCAAAGCGAATGTAGGCAATCTCATCGACGCTCTTTAATTCATTCATCACGAACTTACCGATGATCTGGCTAGAAACCTCATTTTCACCGAGGCCGCGCACTTGTTTCTCCACTTTATCCGTCAGCTTGGTCAAGCGCTCCATGCTCACTGGCCGCTTTTCAGCGGATCGGACAATCCCATTTAGGATCTTCTGCCGGCTAAATTCCTGGCGGGTACCGTCCTTCTTGATGACGAGCAGTGGTGTCTCCTCGTAGCGTTCAAAAGTGGTAAAGCGAAAACCGCAGTGGACACATTCACGCCGGCGCCGAATGAAGGTCCCATCTTCACTCGGGCGACTGTCGACCACCCGCGAACCATTTTTATGACAATGTGGGCATCGCAAAGCGTTCCCCTCCTTTTAACATAGGTAGTACTTTATTTTACCGCGTGCTCTGCAGGTGTTCAACCAATTGTGCCACCTGACGCCGGGTCTGCTCCAGGCTGGCATCGTTATCAATCACCACATCTGCCCGGGCCACCTTCTCACTCAAGGGCATCTGGGCGGCAATGCGGGCACGTGCTTCTGCCGCCGAGTAGTGATTGCGGGCCATCAACCGGTGCAATTCGGTATCCGGGCTGACCGTCACCACTACCACCAGGTCGCAATCCTCATCATAGTGTTGCTCATATAGAAGGGGCAAATCCAAGATGACATTGGGAATATTCTGTTTTTTTAGCGTATCAACGGCCTGCCAGATAGCATCCCTGATCAGCGGCTGCATGATCTGGTTGAGTTCTTGACGCGCGGCTGCATCAGCAAAAACTCGT
>DBOT01000022.1:0-3188 GCA_002299975.1 Lactobacillaceae bacterium UBA639 | reverse complement strand
GGTTCCCGTCGGGTTGGATAATCTGATTGCCAAACGCCGCCGCCAGCTTATCTAAGGCCGTCGATCCAGGACGCTGAACCTGACGGGTAATCTGGTCAGCATCGACAATCGGCATCCCTGCTTGCCGCAATAAGTTGCTGACGGTGGATTTACCACTGGCAATTCCACCAGTCAGACCGATTATTCTCGTCATACCAGGTCCTCCCGTAACGGCTGACAGTGCGGGCAGTAGGTGGTTCCCCGCTGGGCAACCTTGATCTTGACCATCTTGGTTCCACAGCGCGGACACTTATCACCGCCATGACCATAGGCATTCAGTCGTTCTTGGAAACCCCCGGCACCACCAAAGGCATTAGCAAAGGTATGGACCGTGGTCCCCTTATACTTGATGGCCTGGGCCAGTTCCTTGATGATATTAGCATGGAGATCTTTGATTTGCTGGTCAGTCAGCGAGTTGGCCGGTTGCTCCGGGTTGATCCGACTCATCCACAGGACCTCATCGGCGTAGATGTTACCGAGCCCGGCCACGTGTCGCTGGTTGAGGAGGAAGGGCTTAATCTTCCCCCGGCTCTTCTTAAGCTCAGCTTTAAAAAAGTCCAGCTTAAACGTCTCTGGGGTCGGTTCTGGGCCGATCGTCTTGAGGCCACCAACCTGCATTTCATCCCCGGTCCGAACCAGGGTCATCCGGCCAAACTTACGGGTATCGTGGTAGCAGAGTTCCGTCCCGTCTGTGAACTGGAAGACAACATGAGTATGCTTATCGATTGGCCCGCCGATGGGTTGGCTGAAGTACTGCCCTTCCATCCGCAGGTGTGAAACCATCGTCAGGTTATTGCTAAAGCGAAAGAGAAGGTATTTCCCACGCCGGTCAACATCCTCAATCGTCTGGCCGATCAGGGCCTGACGGAACTCCTCAACATCATTAGTAATCGTCTTGCCATAGTAAACATCAATTGCGTTAATCTTGCGTCCCTTAGCGATCTTCAACAGACCACGCCGGACCGTTTCAACTTCTGGTAATTCTGGCAAATTTAATAACTTCCTTACTTTTTAAGATCGTACCAGGTATCGCCAAACTTGCTGTCTACCTTCAGTGGAACATCCAGCTTAACAGCCGAGTCCATCACCTGGGGAACCAGCTTTTGCAATACCGGGATTTCTTCCTTTGGCGCCTCAAATACTAATTCATCATGAATCTGCAGGAGCATCTTAGCCTGGAGGTGACGTTTTGCCAACTCCCGCTGCATCCGGATCATGGCAATCTTGATAATATCAGCGGCACTCCCCTGAATTGGGGTATTCATCGCGGTTCGTTCCGCAAACGACCGCCGACTGAAGCTCTTGGCGTTGATATCTGGGAGGTAGCGACGCCGGTGTGTGATGGTCTCCACGTAGCCATGTTCCTTGGCATAGGCGATGGTGTCATGGATGTACTTTTCCACTCCTGGGAACTCGTGGAAGTAGTTCTGGATGAACTCATGTGCCTGTGCACGACTGACGTGGATCCGCTGGGCCAGGCCGTAGTCACTGATTCCGTAGACGATCCCGAAGTTAACCGCCTTGGCCCGCCGCCGCATGTTCCGGTCAATCGGGGCATCAGCTGGTAAGTGGAAGATCCGTCGGGCCGTGCTGGCGTGAATATCCTCGCCGTTCTTAAAGTCCTCCTGCAGGTTCTTATCACCCGTGATGTGGGCCAGAACCCGTAGTTCCACCTGTGAGTAATCTGAGGAGAAGATCTGCCAGCCATCATGATTTGGTACAAATGCCCGCCGAATCTGCCGGCCCTCGGGCAGCCGAACTGGGATGTTCTGCAGGTTAGGATCAACCGAAGACAGGCGGCCAGTCTGTGTCAGGGTCTGTAGGTACCGGGTGTGAATCTTCTGGTCACTTGAGTGGATCACTTTCAAAAGTCCCGTAATGTAGGTCGACTGGAGCTTAGTAATCTGCCGGTATTCCAGAATCTCGGCAACGATCGGTGACCGGTCCGCCAGCTTCTCTAAGACATCGACCGCCGTGGAGTAACCAGTCTTGGTCTTCTTGATGACTGGCAAACCAAGCTTTTCAAACAAAATGTGACCTAATTGCTTTGGTGAGTTCAAGTTGAACTTTTCACCNNGGTCTTCTTGATGACCGGCAGCTTCAGCTTCTCAAAGAGAATATGACCGAGCTGCTTCGTGGAGTTAATATTGAACTCCTCGCCGGCCTGTGAATAGATCTCGCTCTCAATTTCAGCCAGCCGTTCCTTAAGCTTGCTGCCCATGTTCTTCAGTGTCTGGGCATCTACCCGGACCCCCGTCATCTCCATCTCGGCCAGCACCCGCGTCAGGGGGAGCTCAATGTCAGTGTACAATGGCATCTGCTGGTTTTCCTTGAGCTGGTCGTAAAGTGGCTGCCGCAGTTCCATGATTGCCCGCGCCTTGTTAGCCAGGTGGGTGAAGAAGATTTCATCATCTTCGGGAACTGCCCGCTTGACGCCCTTGCCGTAAACTTCTTCATCCGTCTGAACATTATGGTAGTCGTGTTCACCGGCAACCTTCCCGAGGTCATTACTGTTATCGTTAGTGTTTAACAGGTAGGAAGCGAGCAAGAGGTCAAAGTCAACACCAACCAGGTTAATCCCTAGCCGGTGGAGACCAACGATTTGTCCCTTGGCATTGAAGACGTTCTTCTTCACCGCTGGGTCCTCCAAGAGCTTCTTCAGTGGCTCCTGCTTCAACAGTTCAGCATCACGACTGACTAGCCAGTTCTGACCGTCACCGATCACGAAACCAGCAAACGGCGATAAGTGGTAGTTGGCTTCCGGCATTTCAAGATAGAAACTGACTGGTCCTTGCAGCTTGGCTACCTGCTCAGCAAGTCGGTCAGCAGTCAATTCTTCATATGAGATTGGTGCCACTGCCGGTTCACTATCCTCTGGGGAAACATTCATCTTTGCCAAGAAGGACTTGAAGCCCATCTGCTGGTAGAAATCAACCAGCTCTTCAGTCTGTTCACCCTGGTAGGCAATATCCTTCAAGCCAACCTTGATTGGCGCATCCCGCAGGATCGTTGCCAGTGTCTTACACTCGCGGGCAATCTTCTCTTCTTCAACCAGGTGTTCCTTCATCTTGCTCTTCTTGAGGTCATCAATATGATCATAGATTCCCTCAACCGAACCAAACTGCTTGACCAGCCGCAGGGCCGTCTTC
>DBOT01000014.1 GCA_002299975.1 Lactobacillaceae bacterium UBA639 | reverse complement strand
ATAACAACAATAACAATAATGACGATAATCAAGCCACGCGGACGAGTAATGCCGGTAATGATGACCGGGATAACGATACGCAGACTGACGAAAACACTACCCGTTCAACTGGTAATACCAATCAGGGTAATAACCAGAGTACCAGTGGTAATCGTTCAACTGGTAACACTGGTGGAACGCAGAGCAACACCGGTGGTAGCACTACCAGCCAGGGGACTGGTGGTAACACTGGTGGGACCACAACCACGCAGAGTAACAATCAATAGGAGGTGTTGAATTAATATGTTTAGTTTCCTTGATATGATTAATTCATCACTGAGCTATTTCAACCTGGATGCCAAGTTGAAGAGCCGGATATACATCGGAATTGCGACCCTGGGTGACATCTACTTAGTATATGTTACTTTCCGTTTATTTATGAACCATGTCTGGTGGCGGGCCTTCCTCTACCTTTTGGCAATGGTTGCGATTACCTACTTCCTCTATCTCAATTTTGTCTACTACTTCCTTGGCAAGACCTCACAGCTGGACTTTTTGTCACCGCGGTTTGCCAAGATCACTGGTCAAAAATTTGACAATGGCAACAGTAGCCAACCATCCTTCAAGGCCCAGCAACAGCTTGCCCAGGAACTGGCCAATAACTCCAATGGGGTGTTCAATGGTGCCGACACCATTCCCGCGGTAGTGGCAATTGATGACCACGAACAGCGTAATCTCCAGGCAGTTGTTGCCAACCTCCTGGAGCAGGGGATCTTCGTCAACGACTACAGCGGTCTCAGTGATCGGGACATCGTCGAACAATATGCCCAGACTAACCAACCGGTACCGGCCCTAAACGCCCGCTCGGTACCGCCATACTTTGAACTGGTTCATGATCCGATCCGGCACCGTCTGGAAATCTACATCGGAATGAATCAAATGGAACGGCGTGCAGTTGGTCACATAGTCAAGATCGGCCTGACTGACGCCTCCACTGCACATCACCGCTACCAGATCTATCTGGCAAATCTAGCGGTGGTCGGCGGACCTAATAAGATCCCCGGCCGGCGGGGTTCTACCATCATGACGACCGCCGATTACGGATTAAATGCGCAGGTTGCTTACCGTGAGCGGCCAAAAGAATAATAGCAAAATTATTAAACGCTTTATTTAGCTTCAAACAGCAAATAGGGCGTTTTTATTTTATGAAAAAAGTGATTTTTCGATTCGCCAAGTATAATTACCCTTTGTAATCGTTTTCGCGATGTGATAATATACACAACGTTGATTTAGTAAAGCGGTTTACTAAAACGTTAAACTGCAAACAATATATTTGGAGGATTGATTGCAATGAAGAAGACCGGAATCATTAACTCAGAGATTTCCGCGGTTGTTGCTAACATGGGTCACATGGATTGGCTCTCAATTGGTGACGCCGGGATGCCGGTACCATTTGGAACGAAGAAGATTGACTTGGCTCTCGATAAGGAGCTGCCAAGCTTCATCGATGTTTTGAAGAACGTTCTGAAGGAAATGAAGGTTCAAAAAATCTACCTGGCTGATGAAATCAAGGATCAAAACCCTGATCAATTGGCAGCCATCAAGGAACTCCTGCCGGACGTTGAAGTTGCCTTTGTTCCCCACAGTCAACTGAAGAAGGACCTGGCTAAGACCCACGCCTTCATCCGGACTGGAGAAATGACACCATATTCCAACATCATCTTGGAATCCGGTGTAACGTTCTAGGAGGTAACTCATGGATAAAGCAAAGCACCAAAGTTGGGAACAGTTGCCAAACGGGTACCTTAGCCAGACCCCAATGTTCCAATTTGTTATCTTATGTCTGATCTTCCCATTGTGGGGAGCCGCTGCCAGTCTGAACGATATCTTAATCACCCAGTTTAAGACGGTCTTTACCCTGAACGATACGGCCACGGCCTTTGTCCAGAGTGCCTTCTACGGTGGTTACTTCCTGATGGCTATTCCAGCCTCAATCCTGATCAAGAAGACATCCTACAAGCTTGCTATTTTAACTGGTTTGTTATTCTACATTATCGGTTGTGGGATGTTCTTCCCGGCTTCACACGTGGCCACTTACAGCATGTTCCTGGCGGCCATCTTTGCCATTGCGATCGGTCTGAGTTTCCTGGAAACCAGTTGTGATACTTATGCCACGATGTTCGGTCCCCAGGCTACGGCCAACAAGCGCCTGAACGTGGCCAACGTGCTGATCCCACTGGGTGATATCATGGGGATTGTCCTCGGTAAGTACCTGATCTTCGGTGAGGGTGGTAACATTGCCGACAAGGTTGCCAAGATGTCTAAGGCTGAGGCGGAAGTTTACAACCAACACCTGTTACAACTGACCCTGCGGCCATACAAGTACATCTTGATTGTCCTGATCATTATCTTCATTGTCTTAGCTGTTACTAAGATGCCACGGGCCAAGGCACTGTCCACTGGTTCTGCTGAAGCCCAACCAAAGCTTGGGGAAACCTTCAACTACCTCTTCCACAATAAGCGGTACATGAAGGGGGTTCTGTGCCAGTTCATCTACGCCGGTATGCAGACCACTGTTTGGTCCTTTACCATCCGTTTGGCCCTGCGGCTGGACTCTCACATTTCCGATTCCGCTGCATCAACTTTCATGATCTACAGCTACATCGCATGGTTCTTCGGTAAGTTGGTCGCCAACTGGTTCCTGAACCGTTACTCCATCACCAAGGTATTGACTTGGTTCTCCCTGTTGGGTACGATCTCTTTGATCGTGACCTTCACGGTGCCA
>DBOT01000132.1:16737-17938 GCA_002299975.1 Lactobacillaceae bacterium UBA639 | reverse complement strand
TACAATCTTGGTTTTCTTCATAAATGAATCTCTCCTTTACATTTATGCATCAACTGCGGTCTGCAATTGCATCCCTCATTTGCACACTTGTATAATAGCACTTTTCAAAAACAGTGTCTTTAATTTTTGTGTAGAAATTATCAAGAAACCGCTATCACTTCAAAATTGTCGATAATTCTCATTTAGATTTAATTTTTTAAAGTCTGCAGGACCACGTTATCCTTCCCAAATAAGCGATTCAACGCCTGCGCGGTTACCTGTTCGCGGTCCAGCCACTTACTACGTGCTTGGAGGTGCTTGGCATCCGTAGCGGGATAGTAAAGCAGAACCGGAATGTTGCCATGATGGGCATGCATCACCGCATTGAGTTGGCTCATCACCTGACGATTGGCCTTATCGGGGAAGACCCGGATGACCCAACGTTGATCAGGTACCAGCTGTTTCTGCAGCGTGGCGGCCGACTGAATCTGGTCCGCCAAGAGCTGGGTTCCCCGCCCCGACCGGACCTCAACCTTACCGTGCACCACCAGGACCTGGTTATCTTTCAGCTCCGCAGCGTAGCGCTGGTATTGCTTAGGGAAAACGGTGACGTCAATGGTCCCAGTTTGATCAGAGCCGGACACAAAGGCCATTGGGCGGTGATCGCGTTTAGTATAGATCGTCTTAACATGGTTAACAAAAAGGAGGATGGTGACGCTTTGCCCCGGCTGCAGACGATCAATAGTCTGCACATGCAGGGCCGCCCCTAGCCGTCGGTATTGGCTGACTGGATGGCCGGAAAGGTAAACGCCCAGATATTCATTCTCCTTTAATAGCCGAGTAGTTAAAGAAAACTCATTTCGCCGTTCAATCGTTGACTGGAGGCTCGGATCATCCTGGAAGCTACTCAAGAGCTGGTCAATCCCTGACACCATTTCTGGCAGGGCTGCGATCATTTCTGCCCGATTATAGCCTAGTTGGTCAAAGGCCCCGGCATAGATTAAGGGCTCAATTAACTCCTGCTTGCGGAAGTTAGCCGGGATCCGGTTGATAAAGTCGCGTAGGTCTTTGTAAGGCCCGTTGGTGCGCCGTTGTTTAATAACCTCAGCCGTAAAGTCCCGCCGCATCCCCTTGATATCGGCTAGGCCAAAGTAGATTTGACCATCGTGCAGGGTGAATGACTCACCGCTGACATTAATCCGCGGTCCATTCACCACCACCC
>DBOT01000132.1:3503-16709 GCA_002299975.1 Lactobacillaceae bacterium UBA639 | reverse complement strand
CTAATTTATGGGCGTTGGCAACGTGCTGCCGTAACTTAGTCAGGTTGGTCTCGGCACCCATTAATGCTGTGTAGAAGGCATTCGGGTAGTGACACTTCAGGTAGGCCAATTCAAAGGCCAGCATCGAATAAGCAACCGCGTGGGACCGGTTAAACCCGTAGTTGGCAAACTGGTCAATGTAGTCAAACACCTGCTGGGCCCGTTCCATGGTGAAGCCATTTTTAACGGCCCCCTTAAGGAACTTGTCCCGCATGCTAGCCATGACGGCGGCCTTTTTCTTGCTCATCGCTCGCCGTAACAGATCGGCCTCGCCCAGGGTAAAACCGGCCATGGCCGATGCAAGCTGCATAACCTGTTCCTGATAGACCAGGATGCCATAGGTAGGTGCCAGAATCGCACGCAGGGCTGGATCCGGGATCTGATACTTTTCCTGGCCGTGCTTTCTGGCGATAAAGTGGCTGATATTTTCCAGTGGACCTGGCCGGTAGAGGGCATTCACGGCAATAATATCTTCAAACTGATCGGGGTGCAGGCTAACCAGGACGTTCCGGATCCCGCTCGATTCAAATTGAAAGACTCCGTCCGTCTGGCCACGCTGAAAAAGGCGCAAGGTTGCTGGATCATTATATGGAATTTGGCTAGGGGAAAAATCCGGGTGCTCCTGGCGAACAAGTTGACGGGTCTTCGCCAGAATTGACAGGTTCTTCAGACCAAGGAAGTCCATTTTAAGCAGCCCGAGGGCCTCAACCGTTCCTTTAGTAAACTGGGCCATCAAGAGGCCTTCCCCACCGTCCTGGAGGGGCACGATCTCGTGCAGGGGTTGTTCAGAGAGTACCACGCCGGCCGCATGTGTTGAATAGTGACGTGGTAGGCCCTCTAACTTCTGGGCCACCGTCATCAGCAGCCGGGCATCTGGATGATCGTCGATGAAGTTACGCAGGCGTTGGGAATCCTTCAGGGCACTGGCTAAGGTAAGGTTGTGGCTGTCAGGTAACGTCCCCAACAGCTCATTAACGTCATAGCGCGGCCAGTTGAAGACCCGGCTGACATCCCGCAGGACCTGCTTAGCCCCCAAGGTTCCAAAGGTAATAATCTGGCCAACGTGCTGATGACCATACTTATCATGGACATATTGGAGGACCTCACCCCGTCGGTTATCCGGGATATCCAGGTCAATATCAGGCATCTGGGCCCGTTCGGGGTTAAGAAAACGTTCAAACAGGAGGTGGTATTCCAGCGGGTCCACCTCAGTAATCGCTAGAGCATAGGCCACCAGTGAACCGGCCGCCGATCCCCGTCCCGGATCGGTGGTAATGTGCTGGCGGTGGGCAAAGTTCATGACGTCCCAAACAATCAGAAAGTAGTCATCGAAGCCCATCTGGTGAATTACTGCCAGCTCATGGTCGAGGCGTTTTTGGTAGTCCTGTTTGGTAAAGCCCGCAGCAACCGGTCGCTGTGCCAGTCCCTGTTCACACAGAGAACGCAGGTATTCTTGAGAAGTCAGACCATCAGGCGTCGCAAAGTGCGGTAGGACCGGGGACTTAAACTCCAGCTCAACATTGCATTGCTGAACTAGCAGGACGGTCTGCTCTGCGGCCTGCCCAAGTCCCGCCTGTTGATAGGCCCTTTCTTCTTGGGCAGCCGAGCGCAGGTAGTGATCCCCCCGTTCACGAGCCTGGTGGGCAATATCGTCTAGCTGCCCACCCGTTTGGATCGCCCGGAGGACTTTAGTGGCAAACTGATCCGTGGGTTCCAAGTATTCTACTGGCCGACTCCCCACTAGGGATATTCCCTGGGCATGGGCAAGATCCTTGAGGGTGGTCTGTTGAACCGGATCGAGTTTCGGATTGATCCCCAGCAGGAGGCTATCCGAATCAGCAAATTGCCGTAACCGTTCCAGAAATTGGTTGGGGTGCAGAAGGGCACTGAACAATCCCGTCTGGGGCGGCACAATGATGAAGAGGCCCCCTAACAGGTCCCCCACCTGATCAATTGTCAAAGGTAACTTATCTGGGGCTGTAGTCTGGTGACGGGTGGATAGGTCCATTAAATGCTGATACCCCTGACGATCCCGAGCAATGAAAGTCAGCATGAGGCTGTTTCCAGTCCCCTGGTCCAGAGCTAACCGCATCTTCATCCCCAAGAGTGGTTTAAGCCCCGCCTGGCGGGCAGCGTTGTAAAAGTCGACGACCCCATAAAGGACATTCTCATCCGTCAGTGCCAGGGCATCGTACCCCTTCTCCTTAGCTGCTTGGACAAGCTCAGAAATCCTGGTTGGGCTCTGCAGCAGGCTAAATGAACTCTGAACATCAAGTGGCGTAAATGCCAAAGCCCTCTCCTCCTTTCGCGTATAGGTCGATTATACCAAATCTTGCTAAGGTACCAGTGATGAAACACTCAAACCAGTTTGCCCCTTTTCTATTTTCCATCGTTTGTGCTAAAATTAAGAAGTTAAAAGAGGGGATGACTTACATGAACGTATTATCACGGAACATCATGGCCGGAATCTGGGCACTGATCCTCGGTGAAGTTTTGGCCTACATCACTGGTCAACTCGAAGGCCTGACACCTGACTACAAGTTAGTTGGGATTCTGGCTGTTGTGATGGCATTGATCGCAGTCAACGCCGTCACCGCCATCACTGAGAGTGCCAACCCGGCTAAAGATAAAAACAAGTAATTCAGCTTAACTTTTCAATATTAAAAAGGATCAGCGGTACATGTCGCTGATCCTTTTTAATGTACTTATTTATTACCTCGTTCAACATTCAGCTTGTTGATCTCTAATAAGGTATCCAGGGCCTTCTCCATCGTCTGGAGGGAGACATACTCAAAGCGGCTGTGCATGTTCTCACCACCGGCAAAGAGGTTCGGCGTTGGCAGACCCATGTAGGAGATCGTCGAGCCATCTGTGCCACCTCGAACTGGATAGATGTCAGGCTTGATGCCCAGATCTTCCATTGCCTGCTTAGCAATCTCAACCACGTCCATGTGATCCTTTAAGGCATCCTTTAAGTTGTAGTACTGGTCGTACAGCTTCATCGTTACCCGTTCTTCGCCCAACTCATCGTTAAGCCCGGCAACGATCCGCTCCAGTAGGTGCTTACGTTCAATAAACGTCTGCTTGTCATGATCACGGATCAGGTACACCATCGAGGCGTGATCGACGGTCCCATCAAACTTGTAGAGGTGGAAGAAGCCCTGCCGGCCATCAGTCCGCTCTGCCCGCTCATGAGTTGGCAGGCTGTCGTGAAGGTCAATGGCGACTTGGATAGCGTTGACCATCGTTCCCTTGGCTACCCCGGTGTGGACGTCATTCCCTTTAATCTCGATCTCCGCCTGAGCCGCGTTAAAGGTCTCATACTCCAGTTCACCCAGCGGACCGCCATCGACCGTGTAAGCGAAGTCGGCACCGAAGTCATCAACGTCAAAGTGGTCAGCACCCGTACCGATTTCCTCATCGGGACCCAAGCCGATCTTGATCTCACCGTGCTTGATCTCTGGGTGCTTCATCAGGTAGTCGGCCATCGTCACGATCTCAGCGACCCCAGACTTGTCGTCAGCCCCAAGGAGGGTTGTTCCGTCAGTCGTAATTAGGGTGTTCCCCGCGTACTTCTTCAGGGATGGAAAATCTGTCGGATCCAGCTGATATTCACCATCGCCGAGCCTAATAGCAGACTGACCATCGTAGTCCTCAATGATTTGCGGATTAACGTTGTGGGCGTTAAAGTCCGCCGTGTCGACGTGGGCGATCAGGCCAATCGTCGGGACATCATAATCAATGTTGCTGGGAATCGTGGCCATCAGGTAGGAACTTTGCTTATTGATGTGAACATTTTCTAAACCAATCTGCTCTAGCTCCTTGGCCAGTTCATTTAAGAACGCTGTTTCCTTAGGGTCAGATGGTACCGTGGTGGATGCCGGGTTTGACCGGGTCTCGGTCTTGACATACTTCAAGAAACGGGATAATAAGCCATCATACTTTTCTGTAACCATAATGAGGTCCTCCTTTATATTACTTTTCGTCCGTAGTCATCATGAAGGTAAAGGGATCCGTATTGATCTGGTTCTCAATCACTTCGAAATCCCAGTCGTTCTCCTGCTGCCACTGGCGGATCAACTGGGCCAGGCCATGCTCACAGACCGCCTCAATGTGGTGACCAGGATCGACCACGGTCAGGTGATTGGCAATCATGTCGTGGGCAAAGTGGTAGCTGACGTCGCCAGTGACGTAGGCATCGGCCCCCAGCTCAACGGCCTGCTGGTAGAAGTCCTGACCAGCACCGCCCAGCACAGCCACCCGATGAATCAGCCGGTCCTGGTCGGCCGGGTTGACGATTAGCCGCAGGCCGCTAACATTGAAAATCCGCATGCAATAACGGGCAAAGTCAGCGGCGTTCATTGATCCAGCAAAGTCACCAATCCGGCCCATCCCCACTGGCTGGCCAGAAACCGGGTCGTTACCAGCCGGAACCAGTGGCTTGCAGTTACTGAGGTGTAATTGCGCCGCCAGCCACTCATTCATGCCACCATTAGCCGTATCAAGGTTGGTATGGGCAGCATAAACGGTGATATGATGGGCTAGCAACTGGGCGTACATCGCGTTCTGTGGGTTACGCGTGTCGAGGTCCTTGGCCGGGTGAAACATCACGGGGTGGTGGGCAAAGATAAAGTCCACTCCCTGGTCGATGGCCTCCTGGACGGTCTCCGGACGGGTATCAAGGGTGGTCATCAGTTTCTTGATGGGCCGGTCAGGATTACCCACCTGCAGACCAACGTGGTCCCATTTTTCTGCCAGTTGCGGACTAGCAAACTGTTCAAATCGTTGAATCAAGGTGCTTCCACTAATCATCGTCTATCGCCTCCGCTACCAATGCTAACTTTTGCTTTAATTCCGTGATTCGCGCAACGGGAACCTTCTGTGCCTGTTCCATCTGGTGAATGACCCCCTGCTGCCGGTCAATATAATCACGCCACTTGGCCGTGAAAACCGGTCCCTTCTTTTCCAGCAACAGTGGGCCAAACATTAGCTCATAATCACTGTAGCGAAATGGAACTGGTGAAGGCTCGGCAACGATGATCTCGTAGATGTGGTCATCTTCCGCGACAATTTGCTCAGCCATGATCTGATAACGATTATCCATCAGCCACCGCCGTAAGCGGCCCTCACCGACATTGGGCTGCAGGACCAACCGCCGGACCCCCTGCAAACGGTCTTTCCCCCGCTCCAGGATTTCGGCAATCAGAGTCCCGCCCATTCCGGCAATCGCTACGGTATCGATCTGATCGGCGGGTGTAATGGCATCCAAGCCATCCGCTAAGCGGGGCTTGATCAGGTCCGTCAGACCATGACCCTTAATTTCGCTAACAGCATTCTCATACGGTCCCTTAACGACCTCCCCAGCCACCGCATAGCTGATCTTTTTTTGGAGAGCCAGAGCCGCCGGCAGGTAAGCATGGTCGGAGCCGATGTCGGCCATCCGTGCCCCCATTGGTACATAGCTGGCAACCGTTGCCAAACGCCTTGATAAGTTCTTTTCGTCCACGTTCATCCCTCTTTGTCATTGTTTTAACTCCAGTATAGCAAAAAAGTACCCGCCAGCGTGAAAGCCGCGGATACTTTTCAAATAATTTTAATTCAGTTTCTTGACAAATTCACCGATCCGCCGCAGGCATTCCTGCAGGTCCTCATCAGATGAAGCATAGGAAAGACGAACGTAGCCTTCACCACCGGCACCAAAGGCACTGCCGGGAGTAACCCCAACCTTAGCCTCCTTAGCCAAGCGCTTGGCAAATGCTACATCATCCTTACCAAAGCGATCAGGAATCTTAGCGAAGATGTAGAAGGCCCCCTGTGGCGTTGACATCTCAAAGCCCAGCTTCCGGAGACCATCTGCAACCAGGTCACGACGATGTTCATAAGTCTTTCGGAAGGCAATTGGGTCTTCCCGACCATTGTTTAACGCCTCGGTGGCAGCCGCCTGGACATTATCCGTGACTGTCGTTACCAAGTAAGCGTGCATCTTGCGGATACTGGACATGATCTGGGCAGGACCGGCAATGTAACCGAGCCGGTAGCCAGTCATGGCATGAGACTTGGACAGGCCGGAGATGAAGAGTGTCCGTTCCGGAATCATCGTGGCCAGTGAGTAGTGCTTTACCCCGTAAACCAGGTCACTGTAAATTTCATCGGCAACCGCATAGAGGTGGTGCTTAGTAATGACCTTGGCCAAACCTTCCAGGACGTCTTTTGGATATTCACGACCAGTTGGGTTAGATGGGTAGTTAAGCAGAACCGCCTTAACACCCTTACCTTCCCGTTCAATGACCTCTTCCAGATGTTCTGGAGTCAGGACAAAGCCATCCGCTGAAGTATCAACCTGAACAGCAGTGGCCCCAGTCATCGCAACCAGTGGGAAGTACAGGGAGAAGACTGGCGTTGGGATGATCACCTTATCACCGGTATTCAGCAGGGAGAACAGGGCTGCCACTAAGGCTTCCGTAGCCCCGACCGTGACGACAATCTCATTATCAGGATTGTATTCAACACCACGGGTATCCTTAATGTACTTACTGATGGCTGCCAGCAGTTCCGGCTTCCCAGCTTGGGGAGCATAGTGAGAATCATTCTCTTGGATACTCTTGATGGCCGCCTGCTTGACGTGTTCCGGTGTATTCATATCTGGTTCACCCAGAGTCAACTTAATGATCCCTGGTACCTTAGAAACTTCCTGGTCAAAGGCCCGGATGCCAGATGGCTTTTGTGCATCCAGCTTATGGTTAATCGTCCCTAACAAATCGTTTGCTAATTCAGGCATAGCTTCATTTCCTCTCTAATCATTAAATTATATTAAGTGTATTATTAAAATTTAGCCTGGTCAAGACTATTTTAATTTTTATTTAACTTTTCTTTAATCTTTATAGAGAAAATTAATTCAAAAAAGACAGTTTACAACCATAAAGATTGTAAACTGTCTTTTTACCGTACTTAATTAATAGGAACCGTTTTATTCCAAGAAATCCTTCAATTGCTTAGAACGTGATGGGTGACGAAGCTTCCGCAGGGCCTTAGCTTCGATTTGACGAATCCGTTCACGAGTAACCCCGAAGACCTTCCCGACTTCTTCCAGGGTCCGGGTCCGACCATCGTCAAGGCCAAACCGCAACCGCAGAACGTTTTCTTCCCGGTCCGTCAGGGTATCCAGGACGTTCTCCAGTTGCTTCTTCATCATTTCGTAGGCCGCGTGGTCAGCCGGACTAGTGGCATCTTGGTCCTCAATAAAGTCACCAAGGTGGGAGTCATCCTCTTCACCGATTGGGGTTTCCAGAGAAACTGGTTCCTGAGCAATCTTTAAGATATTACGGACCTTCTCGGTTGGCATATCCATTTCTGCCCCGATTTCCTCAGGCAACGGCTCCCGACCAAGGTCCTGGAGCAGTTGCCGTTGAATCCGGATTAACTTATTGATTGTTTCAACCATGTGTACTGGAATCCGAATCGTCCGGGCCTGGTCAGCGATCGCCCGCGTGATGGCCTGCCGAATCCACCAGGTAGCGTAGGTGGAGAACTTAAAGCCCCGCCGGTAATCGAACTTTTCGACCGCCTTCATCAGCCCCATGTTACCTTCCTGAATCAGGTCGAGGAACTGCATCCCACGGCCAACGTAGCGCTTGGCAATTGAAACAACCAGTCGCAGGTTCGCTTCTGCCAGTTCCTGCTTGGCTTCTTCATCCCCCTGTTCAATCCGCAAGGCCAGCTGAACTTCTTCGTCAGCAGTCAACAGGTTAACCCGACCGATTTCTTTCAGGTACATCCGCACAGGGTCATTGATCTTTACCCCAGTTGGTGCTGAAGTATCCTTCATCGCACTCTGGGACAGCTTTTCCGTGGCCTTCAGTGCCCGTGGGTCTGGATCACCATTACCATCAACAACACTAATACCAGCGTCCTCGACGTTTTGCAGGAGGTTGTCAATCCCATTGGCGTTCAGTTCAAAAGGCTTGGCGATCTGTTCGGTCAAGTCGTCGTACTTGACCTCCTTTTGCTTCTTGTAGTGGCGAATCAGTTTACCAACAGCAGTGTCATATTCATGTTGGTCAAAATTGTCGCTGTTTGAGATAACAAGGTCTTTCTTCTTACTCTTTGCCATACTATTTAGTCTCCTCCGCTTTATACTGTTGTTGTTTCTTTAATAACTTTATCAGGTCGATTGTCAATTGAGTAGCAAGTTCGGTGTTATTTAGCGTACTGGCCTCCTTAAGCTGGGCCCGGACCTTCTTAATCTGATCCTGCAGTGGGGACTGTTGGGTCAGGATATGCAAACAGTCGTCAATCACCTGCATATCAACATCTGGGTTCACCGTCAGCTGTTCAACCTGACTGAGCGTTGCCCGCAGGTCCGGATAGTCCACCAGGTAATCAAGGAACCTCGCCGTCGTATAATCACCGTACTCTGAGAAGTAACTGCTGGCTACCATATATAGGGACTCGTATTTTTCATGGACAAAATGGAAGTTATCACGCGCCCGCACATGACTCCAGACATTCGGATCATGTAGCATGTACCGTAGCAGAATCTGCTCAGCTAATTCAGTCCGGCTAATTTTGACCTTTGCCGGCTCGACCGGCGGCGCATAGTTAGCAGCGGCCTGTTCCTGGTATACCTGCGCCGGTGCCGTGGGTTGAACCCGACGGTTATTTTGCAGTTGACGAAGCTGCCCCTGCAGAGCAGTCTTATCCAATTTGAACTCGTCCGCCAGTTTGCTCAGGTACATATCCTGCTCCAACGGTGCATCCAATACGGCGATTTCCTTAAGAACCGCATCAAGGTAGGACATCAGTTCCTGCTGGTTATCCAGGTTACGACCGTTACGCAAAAAGCGCAGATAGAAATCCGTGGTGGTTTCCTCACGGTCATGCACGTAGGCGCGAAACTTATCAGCACCATTTTGCTGAACGTACTCATCGGGGTCCACCCCCGCTGGCAACTGAACCACCCGGATCGCCAGCTGCCCATTCTGATGGTCGTTTACCAGACCGATTGCCCGGTCAATGGCGTTTTGTCCGGCGGAATCACCGTCGTAACAAATATCCAGCTGCTTGGTAGTTCGGTTGATAATCTGAACCTGCTCCTCAGTAAAGGACGTCCCCATCGAGGCAATACCGTTTTCTACCCCGGCGCCAAACGCTGAAATCACATCCATGAACCCTTCAAAGAGGTAGAGACGACCATCGGACCGTGCAGCCTTCTTTGCCAGATCCAAGTTAAAGAGCGTCCGCCGTTTGTTGAAGATCGGCGTTTCCGGACTGTTGAGGTATTTAGGCAGGTCCGTCCGCTCCGTACTCAATAGACGGCCCGAGAAGGCAATGATTCGTCCTTGACCATTGCGAATTGGGAACATTACTCGCTCAATAAACCGATCCTGCAGCTTACCATCCCGGTTCTCGGTGAAGAGTCCTGATTTGCGCATCAACTGGTAGTCAAGTCCCTGCTGATTGCAGTACGGTGTCAGGATTCGCTGGACGGGTGCAAAACCGATAGTGAATTTTTCAATTAGTTCCCGTGACATCCCCCGCTTTTGCAGATAACGCCGTGCCGGTTCCCCAGCCGGCGTGTTGAGCAGAATATGGTGGTAAAGCTGGGCTGCTTTCTCATGCAGGTCCAACAACTGGTCCTGTTCACGGTTAGCAGGATTACTGGCTGGTGCCGATTTGCTGCTTGTGTAGGTGGTCGGTAGCTTTGTTCCGCCCAGTTTGGCAACTTCTTGAACGGCCTCCACAAAGCCGATGTGCTTGTAGTCCATCAGGAACTGAAAGACGTTCCCGCTCCGTCCACAACCGAAACAGTGGTAGAACTGTTTCTCCGCGTTAACAGAGAAGGACGGGGTTTGCTCCTCATGAAAGGGGCACAGGCCGGTGAAGTTTTTCCCGGCTCGCTTGAGTTGGACGTATTGTCCGATGACATCACTAATATCAACTGAATTACGAACTTGATCGATTATCTCACGTGGTATTCTGGCCATTGAATCACCCCACTTGATAGGTTCGCGAACAGTAACGAAAGGCCGCAACCCAACGGAATGCGACCCTCCAATCAATCATTTAACCATAATTCACCTAATATATATGATACCACAAGTTGCGAGCATTTCAAACAAAAGCCCTTATTACTTGACGATCAATTCATTCAGGTTACCGACAATTGCTGCCAGGCGTGCCAAAATGGTCAGCTGAGCTAACCGGTTCTGGCGGATTGCCTCATCCTTATCCATGATCATGTTCTCATCAAAGTAAGTACTGATCACTGGTGCTAGACTACGCAGGGCCGTGAAGTTTTCGGCAACCGTCCGGTCAGCGAATTGGTTCTTAACATCTTCGACGGCATCGTAAAGTTGTTGCTCGGACGGGTTGACAAACAGGTCAGGGTTAACAGTTGGCATCTCAGCACCAAACTTCCCCTTCTTAGCAATCCGCAGAACCCGGGTCAGAGCCTCAACAGCACCCTTGAAGTCAGCATCATCCTTGTGACTGTCAATCGCTTGTGCGGCTTCAATCACATTGGCGATGTCAACCCCATGGGTATCAGTAACGGCATCGACAATATCGTGACGCAGCTTCTCACCGGCAAACAATTGCTTGATCCGGTCGAGGAAGAACGCCCGAACTTGGTCTTGGTTAGCAGTTAAGTCAAAGTCTGGCTTCAGGCCGGCTTTGTCGAAGGCTTCAATAACGGCTGCCTGCATCCCCATCAGTGGCAAGTGCCAGTTCCGGTCATTGATGATCCGGACAATTCCGAAAGCCTGCCGCCGCAATGCGTATGGGTCGTTGGAGCCGGATGGAATCATGCCCACGGCAAAGAAGCTCATGATGCTGTCGAGCTTATCGGCAATTGCCAGGATGGCCCCAATCTTAGTCTGTGGCAATTCCCCTTCGGCAGAAATTGGCATGTAGTGTTCACGAATGGCCACGGCAACGTCATCCTTCTCGCCGAAGATCTTGGCGTAGATTTCACCCATGATCCCCTGAAGTTCGGCAAATTCACCGACCATCTGAGTTGTCAGGTCAAACTTGTAGATGTGGGCTGCCCGGTCGAGGTCCGCCAGTTCAGCATCAGTTAAGCCAAGCCGTTCACCAATCAGGCGGGCAATGACAGCCACCCGTTGCATCTTGTCGTACATTGAGCTGATCTTGTCGTGGAAGCTGACCCGCTTAAGTCGTTCAACGTATTGGTCGATGCTGATCTTTTGGTCTTCTTCAAAGAAGAACTTGGCATCTTCCAGCCGTGGAACCAGCACCCGTTCGTTCCCCTTAATCACGTTGTCCAGGTATTCACTGTTTCCGTTACGGACCGCAATGAAGTGTGGCAAGAGCTTACCCTCGTGATCGCGAAGGTAGAAGAAGCGTTGGTTATCCTTCATTGAAGTGATCAAGACTTCATCCGGCAGAACCAGGTACTTTGGATCAAAGGAGCCGGCAAAGGCAGTTGGCCATTCCACCAGGTTGTTGACTTCTTCCAGCAAGTCAGCATCCTTGTCGATTACCCAATCGTTCTTCTTAACAATAGCATCGATCTGGTCCGTGATAACCTGCTTACGCTTGGCCTGATCGGCAATCACAAATTGATCGTGAAGAGCATCCTCGTAGTCCGTAGCCTGACTCAATTCGATGTCGTGGCCCAGGAAGCGGTGGCCCCGGGTTGTCCGGCCAGCTTCAACGTCCAGGATCTTGAACGGAACGACCTGGTCATTGAGCAGGGAGACCAGCCAACGAATTGGCCGAATGAATTGGAGGTTGTTGTAGCCCCACTTCATCAGAGTTGGGAAAGTCATTGACGTGATAACATCTGGAAGGCCCTTCAGCACTTCAGCAACCGGCTTACCAGCAATGTGCTTCTCGACGAAGACGTATTCAACACCCTTAACATCCTTGAATTCGATGTCATCAACCGTGGCCCCCTGACCACGGGTAAAACCGATAGCCGCCTTGGTCCAGTTACCATCAGCATCCTGAGCAATCTTTTTGGCCGGGCCCTTAACAGATTCATCAATGTCAGGCTGCTTATCAGCCAAACCGTTGATCAGCAAAGCCATCCGCCGTGGCGTCGCATATTCCTTAATGCTATCAAAGGCGATCCGCTCCTTCTTCAGGTAGTCGGCCACCCGTTTATGCAACTGCTTGATACTTGGTGTTACCACGTGGGCCGGCATTTCTTCAACGCCGACTTCTAATAAGTATGAATTAGCCATGTTACTTGTCCCCCTTCTGTGCTTTCTTAGCCTTCTTGGCAGCCTTCTTTGCTGCCCGTTGTTTTTCCTTCTCGGCCTTCTTGGTGTATTCATCAAGGGTCTTTTGCCGCAACTTTTCGTCATGAATCAATGGGAAGCCCCGCTTGCGCCGTTCTTCAACAAAGGCCTTAGCAATTGACTTAGCCATGATCCGGATCCGGTGCAGGTAACCAGCCCGTTCAGTAACGGAAACCGCACCGCGCGCATCAAGCAGGTTGAAGGTATGACTGCACTTCAGGACATAGTCGTAGGCGGGGTGAACCAGACCGAGTTTGATCAGACGCTTAGCTTCAGTCTCATAGTCATTGAAGGCCTGGAGAAGCATTTCTTGGTTGCTCTCTTCAAAGGCGTACTTGGAGTGCTCGTATTCCGGTTCCTTAAAGATATCACCGTAGAGGACCCCGTCAGCCCATTCAAGGTCGTAAACAGAATCAACGTTCTGGATGTATTCAGCCAGCCGTTCCAGACCATAGGTAACTTCTGAGGCCACGGGGTTCATTGGCAATTCACCAACGACCTGGAAGTAGGTAAATTGGGTAACTTCCATTCCGTCAAGCCAGATTTCCCAACCAACACCGGCACAACCCATTGAAGGGTTCTCCCAGTTATCCTCAACAAAACGAATATCGTGTTCCAGGGGTTCGATTCCGAGCTCCCGCAGACTGCCCAGGTAGAGGTCCTGAATGTTGTCTGGTGATGGCTTCATGATCACTTGGAACTGGTGGTGTTGGTACAACCGGTTAGGGTTCTCACCGTACCGCCCATCCGCTGGCCGCCGTGATGGTTCAACATAGGCGGCGTTCCATGGTTCTGGTCCAATTGCCCGCAGGAAGGTGTAAGGGCTCATGGTCCCGGCACCCTTTTCAGTATCATAGGCCTGCATCAACATGCAGCCCTGTTTAGCCCAGTATTGTTCAAGCGT